>CAYXOZ010000200.1:0-2877 GCA_964467135.1 uncultured Dehalococcoidaceae bacterium | reverse complement strand
CGGCGGCTACGGCCGGGTTCGCCAGGTAGACCTCCGACTTCGTGCTGCCCATGCGTCCCACGAAATTGCGGTTGGTGGTGGAAACGCAGCGCTCACCCTCCGCCAGGACGCCCATGTGCCCGCCCAGGCACGGCCCGCAGGTGGGCGTGCTCACGACCGCCCCCGCCTTGATAAATGTCTCGATAAGGCCCTCGGCGAGGGCATCCAGGTAGACCTGCTGCGTGCCGGGGATAATGATGCACCTCACGCCAGAGTGGACTTTATGCTTTCTAAGTATCTGAGCGGCTAGGCGCAGGTCCTCGATACGGCCGTTGGTGCAGCTTCCGATTACCGCCTGGTCGATTGCGACATCGCCGACCTTACTGACCGGCCGGGCGTTAGCCGGCGAATGCGGTAATGACACCTGCGGCTCGACGGCCGAGACGTCATACTGAATTACCCTATCGTAAACGGCGTCGATATCCGGCTCATAGACCAGGTAGTCGCGTTTGGCTCTCGATTTTATGTAAAGTTGCGTCTTGTTATCGACGTGGAAAAGACCGGCCTTGCCGCCGGCCTCAATAGCCATATTGGCCATCGTAAAGCGCCCGTCCATGGAAAGCTCGTCAATAGCTTCCCCGGTGAACTCCATCGCCGCGTAAAGAGCGCCGTCCACCCCGATATCGCCTATGGTGTATAAAATCAGGTCTTTACCCCCCACCCACTTGCTGAGAGTACCGTGATAAACGAACTTGATGGTCGGCGGCACCTTTATCCAGATATCGCCGGTAGCCATCGCCGCTGCGATATCCGTCGAGCCCATGCCGGTGGCGAAAGCCCCTACCGCTCCGTATGTGCAGGTATGCGAGTCCGCCCCGATGACGCAATCGCCGGGGAGCACCAGGCCCAGCTCCGGGATGAGCACATGCTCGATGCCCATCTGCCCCACCTCGAAGAATTTGACGCCGTACTCTCGGCAGAAATCGCGCATCAGCCGCGCCTGCTCGGCGGAAAGGATGTCCTTGTTCGGCACGAAATGGTCAGGCACCATGACGATTTTGGCCGGGTCAAACACTTTAGCCACGCCCAATCGGCGGAACTCCCGGATGGCAATAGGCGCCGTGATATCATTGGACACGATAAGGTCCACCCGGGCGTTGATAAACTCGCCGGGAGCTACCTCTTTTTTATCGGCGTGGGCCGCCAGTATTTTCTCAGCGATATTCAAGTTACTACTCCTGTATAAAAACCGGTCTATGTTTTCGGGGCGGCCGTTTTCTTGGCCGCCAGCAAGCGGTTCAGGGCGTTGATGTAAGCCTTGGCGCTGGAGACAATGATATCCGTGTCCGCCCCGCGCCCCGTGTAGGTAACGCCGTCGCTCTCGATCCGGATGAGCACCTCGCCGATGGCGTCGATGCCCTGTGTGACCGACTTCACCGTGAACTCGGTGAGGTTATTAGGCACCTTGACGCAGAGATTAATCGCCTTGTAGACGGCGTCCACCGGGCCGGTGCCCAGGGCTGCCCCCTCGATAAGTAATTTCCCGCCGGGCCCCAGCAGCCTGACGCCCGCCATGGGAAGCCCCTGGTCGCCGCAGGTCACCTGGAGGCGGTCAAGGTGGTACTCCTCGGAGACCGTCCGCTGCTCCTCAGCCACCAGCGACTCTATATCGCGGTCGGTGACATCTTTCTTCTTGTCCGCCAGCTCTTTAAAGGCGGTAAAGGCTTTATTCAGGTCTTCTTCTTTGAGATTATAGCCGAGCTCGGAGAGTCGCTGCTTGAAGGCATGCCGCCCGCTGAGCTTGCCCAGCACCAGGCTGCTCGAAGGCACGCCCACCGTCCGGGGGTCGATAATTTCATAGGTTATCGGCATCTTGATAACGCCGTCCTGGTGGATGCCGGACTCGTGGGCGAAAGCGTTAGCGCCGACGATTGCCTTGTTGGGCTGGACGAGGAACCCGGTGAGGTCGCTGACCAGTCGACTCGTGGGATAAATTTGTGTCGTGTCGATGCCCGTCGTCAGGCTGAAGAAATCGGAGCGGGTCTTGATAGCCATGACGATTTCTTCCAATGAGGCGTTGCCCGCCCTCTCGCCGATGCCGTTGATAGTACACTCTGCCTGCCGCGCCCCGCACCGGATAGCTTCCAGGCTGTTGGCGACGGCCAAGCCGAGGTCGTTGTGGCAGTGCACACTCACCACGGCTTTAGCGATGTTTTTAACATTCTGGAAGATGCCGCGGATCAGCCCGCCGAACTCCCCGGGAATGGCATAGCCTACCGTATCCGGGATATTGACGGTAGAAGCGCCGGCATCGATGACCGCTTCGAGTATCTGGAAAAGATATTCAGGCTCGGTGCGGCTGGCGTCCATGGGGGAGAATTCGATATCCGGGGTATAGCCTTTGGCCCTGGCTACGGAATCGCACGCCATCTTTAAGACTTCCTCGCGGGTCTTCTTGAGCTGGTGGACCAGGTGGATATCGGAAGCCGAGAGGAAAATGTGTATGCGCGGTCGCGCAGCTTCCTTAACAGCCTCCCAGGCTCTATCGATGGCTTTAAAGTTGGCGTGGGTCAGCGCGCAGACGGATGAATTTTTTATTTCTCTGGAAATAAGGCTTACTGCCTCGAAGTCGCCGGGGCTGCTGGCGGGAAAGCCGGCCTCGATAACGTCCACGCCGAGCTTTTCCAGCGCGCGCGCTATTTCCAGCTTTTCCTGTACGTTGAGAGTGCCCCCCGCCGCCTGCTCCCCGTCACGTAACGTGGTGTCAAAGATGATAACCCTGTCCATATTTATGTTCCTCCCTGGAGAATTAATTTGGAATAAACGCCCGTTCCCCTCTCTAGCTGATTAGAGAGGGGCGGATAAGGATGAGGTTAATTCTCCGCGGATAAGAACATC
>CAYXOZ010000199.1:0-2897 GCA_964467135.1 uncultured Dehalococcoidaceae bacterium | reverse complement strand
CCATGATTGAAGAAGGCCGCGGGCAGGAGTTCGTCGATAAGCTCGCCGCCGGCCTCACCAAGTTCGCCAAAGCGTTCCATCCCCGCCAGGTAGTCTATCGCACCAACGATTTTAAATCCAACGAATACAAAGCCCTCAAGGGCGGCGAGAAGTACGAGCAGGACGAGGAAAACCCGATGATCGGCTACCGCGGCGCCTCGCGGTACATCACGGACATCGAGACGTTCAAGCTCGAGCTGGCCGCCATTAAAAAGGTCAGGGCACAGTACGAAAACCTTTGGGTGATGATACCCTTCGTGCGGACGGTCGCGGAAATGGCGCGAACCGTGAAAATCATGGAGGAGGAGGGGCTGAAACGCTCGCCGAACTTCAAGCTCTGGATGATGTGCGAGGTGCCTTCCAATGTCATCCTCCTGGACAAGTTCATCGCGGTGGGCATCGACGGGATATCGATAGGCTCCAACGACCTGACCCAGTTGACGCTGGGCATCGACCGGGACAGCGCCAAGCTGGCGGCCACCTTCGACGAACGCAACGAGGCTGTCATGATTTCCATCGAAAAGGTGGTGCGGGGCTGTAAAGCCGCCGGCATTACCTGCTCGATATGCGGCCAGGCTCCCTCAGTTTACCCGGAAATAACCGAGAAGCTGGTGGAGTGGGGGGTGACGTCGATATCCGTCAGCCCGGACATGATAGACATCACGCGGGACATCATCGCCAGGGTAGAGGCCAAGCTGGGAATAAAATAATCGGTCAAGACGTCTTGGGGCGGATTAAAAACCCGCCCCCTTTGTCTCTCAGAGGCTATATATGAGAGAAATAAAACATCTCCCCACCCCCTTTAGCTATTCACAGGCGGTGGCGGCGGGCGATTACGTTTTCCTGGCGATGCACCGCGGCTTCGGGCCGGACTTCAAGACGCAGTTCCATGATTCGTTTAAATATTTGAAAAAGACCCTGGCGGAGTTCGACCTTACGCTGGCCGACCTGGTAAGCGTCGAAGTCCGCATGAAAAACATCCAGGACGTGCGGGTCTACGAAAAGCTCTTCCGCGACTACTTTGAAAAAGACAAGTTCCCGGCGAGAATGGGCGGCACCACGGATTTCATCGACGACGATTGCCTTTTCATGATTGGCGGCATAGCCTACCAGGGCAAGTAAAGAGGGAATTTATCCAGGGGTGTTAAAGAGGGGTACTAACCCCTCTTTTCATTTCTTCCCCTCTCCAGCCAGTAAAACACAGACTTCATATATGCTCCAGGCTGGAGAGGGGTAAGGGGTGAGGTCGAGACAGATATACTATCACTTTTCACCATTTACAAAAACTTGAAATTTTTACTCTTAACTGCTAAAAATAGGTAAATGATTGAGCAGCTTCATATCCGCCAGCTTACCGAGGAGAAAGAGGAAAGCCTCTCTCCCCATGCCGTGAAAAGCAAAAATTCACTTGGCAGGGAGCGACCGGAAGAGCCCGACCCCATCCGTACCTGTTTCCAGCGCGACCGCGACCGCATCATCCACTGCATGTCCTTCCGCCGCCTGAAGCACAAGACGCAGGTCTTTATCGCCCCCCTCGGCGACCACTACGTCACCCGGCTCACCCATACCCTGGAGGTCTCCCAGATAGCCCGCACCATCGCCCGGGCGCTCAATCTCAACGAAGATTTAACCGAAGCCATCGCCCTGGGGCACGACCTGGGGCATACCCCCTTCGGGCATTGGGGGGAGGACACCTTAAATGAGCTTTTTAGCGAGGGGTTCGGCCACAACGAACAAAGTCTGCGCATCGTTGAAAAATTGGAGAAGGACGGGCGGGGGCTCAACCTTACCTGGGAGGTCAGGGACGGCATCGTCAACCACTCCAAAAGCAGCGCGGCTGTCCTCGGCGAGGACTGGGGCGAGGTGGGCACCTGCGAAGGCGAGGCGGTGAAAATCGCCGACATGGTGGCCTATATCAACCACGATATCGGCGACGCCATCCGCGCCGGGATTCTCACCGAAGGCGACCTCCCCCGCGACGCCATCAAAACGCTGGGGGCATCCCACTCGCAGCGCATCAATACCATGGTCACGGATATCGTTAAAACCTCCTGGAATGTGCGGGTCGGCCGGAAAAAGCTGGAAAAGCCGGCGATAGTAATGAGTAAACCCATACTCACCGCCGCGGAAACGCTCCGCGATTTCCTTTTCAAGCGGGTCTATACCCCCAGCACGGGCCGCCAGGACGCGGAAAACGCCAGGAAAGTGGTCCAATTTTTATATGCATATTTTACGGAACACGGGGATAGACTGCCGCCGGAGTACCGCCTACACGCGGACAGCGCCGAGCGGAGAGCGGTCGACTACATCGCCGGTATGACCGACCAGTATGCCATCAGACTGGCGGAAGAACTGAAAAAATAAAACTGAAACCCGATACAACTAACCTGGTCGCTTATTGATTTTCGCTCTCTTTCATCTTATAATCAGTCGTTACTTACCCCAAAAGGCAGGAGGCAACCATGCTGAAAGACTTCAAGGCATTTATCACGAGGGGAAATGTCGTGGATTTAGCCGTGGGTATCATCATCGGGGTGGCTTTCGGGGCTTTCGTCAGCTCATTCGTGAATGACATTTTAATGCCGCCCATCGGCCTGGGCCTGGGAAAAATAGATTTTGCCAATCTCATGGTCGTGCTCAAGGAAGGCGCCACGCCGGGGCCTTATGCTTCCCTGGCGGCCGCCAAAGAGGCCGGCGCCACTACTATTAACTACGGGATATTTATCAATACTATCATCAACTTCCTGATAGTAGCCGCCGCGGTCTTTTTCTTCGTCGTGCGGCCGATAGCCAGGCTCTCCGCTCCGAAAAAAGCGGCAGTGCCGGCCGCGCCTACCACCAAGGACTGCCCGTTCTGC
>CAYXOZ010000198.1:0-2900 GCA_964467135.1 uncultured Dehalococcoidaceae bacterium | reverse complement strand
GGCAGGTCTTGCCCAGGCCGGGCGGCCCGTAGAACATGATGTGGTCGAGCGGTTCGCCCCGCCCCTTCGCCGCGTCGATGCCTATTTTGAGGTTTTCTTTATTTTTGTCCTGCCCGATAAAGTCGGTGAGAGACCGGGGGCGGAGACTGGTATCGAGCGGTGCGTCCTCGGCGCTGGGCTTCCCCGAGATGATGCGTGCTATTCTCTCACCCCCTCGATTAAACTGAAAATACAGTCATTGCGAGCCATCCTTCCCAACGGGAAGGAGGCGCGGCAATCTCAATATGACGGATTAGCCCGATGATAGAGATTGCCACGTCGCTGGGCTCCTCGCAACTATAACTTCGATTCTCCGGTTTTTTCCTCGTCCGTGTTGGTCTCCGGTTGACCTTCGGTCGGTGGCTCCGGAACGGCGACCTGTCCGGTCGCCTCCGCGGCTAATGCCTCGGCGGTAGGTCCGGCGACTCCTTCCGGTGGCTCGCCCAGGCTGGCGAGCAATCTCAGGGCTTCGTCTTCTTCACCGGGCATCAGCGCCGCTACCTGCTCTTCTTTAAGGTAACGGGCTGGAATGAGCTTGCCGATGATAACGTTTTCTTTCAGGCCGACCAGTCTATCGATCTTGCCGTTGGCGGCGGCTTCGGTGAGTATCCTTGTTGTCTCCTGGAACGACGCCGCGGCCAGCCAGCTGTCGGTGCTCAGCGAAGCCCGCGTGATGCCGAGGAGGACGGTATGCGCCGTCGCCGGTTCGCCGCCCTCGGCTAGCACTTTGGCGTTGGTGTCTTCGTAGGTGAATTTGTCGATAAGCTCGTCCGGCACCAGGTCGGTATCGCCGGCGGAGTCGATGCGTACTTTAGTTAGCATCTGGTGGACGATAACCTCGATGTGTTTGTCGTTGATATTAACGCCCTGGGAGCGGTAGACCTTCTGCACTTCGTCGACCAGGTACTGCTGGACGGCTTCTTTGCCGAGGATGCGCAGGATATCGTGCGGGTTGATGGAGCCGTCGGTGAGCTGTTGTCCCGCCTTGATCTGGTCGCCGTTCTGTACCCAGATGTTGGCGGTGGACGGCACCGGGTATTCCCTTTCCTCTTTCTCGGTGTAGCTGATGACGAGCTGCCTCTTCTTCAGGCTGGCTTCCCCGGCGAAGCGGGCTGTAATCGGTTGGTCTTCTGCGGCGGCGGGCGCTTCTTTGGCTTTGGCGCCTTTAGCGGACGCAGGGGTGGCCAGCACCGCGCCGATGTCTACCCACTGGCCGTTCTTTATCATCACGTGCCAGCCGGCGGGGAGCGTGTATTCGTCGCGGTAGACTTCCGCGCTCACTATCTTGATTTTCCGGCCTTCCTCGCTCTGGACTATCTCGGCGTTGCCGTCGATCTCGGAGATTATCGCCTGTCCGCGCGGGGTCCTGGCTTCGAAAAGCTCCTCCACCCTGGGCAGACCGCTGGTGATGTCGAGCCCCACCACGCCGCCCGTGTGGAATGTCCGCAGCGTTAGCTGGGTGCCGGGTTCGCCGATGCTTTCGGCGGCGATGATGCCCACGGCGACGTCGCTCTCGACGAGCTTGCCGCGCGCGAGGTCGCGACCGTAACAGGCCCGGCAGGTCCCCCGTCTCGATTCGCAGGTCAGGGGCGTCCGGACGTGGACCGAGGTCAGGCCGGCGCCGGTAATCTGTTCTATCTTCTTTTCGTCGATTTCTTCATTGCGGCTAACGATGATTTCACCGGTCTTCGGGTGAACGACGTCGCTGGCCGCCATTCTCCCTATGATACGCTCGCCCAGCGGCGGCAGTACCTGTTTCTCTTTCGGTTCGGTCATCCAGACGCCTTCGTTAGTGCCGCAATCGTCTTCGGAGGTGATGACGTCCTGCGCCACGTCTATCAGGCGCCGGGTGAGGTAACCGCTGTCGGATGTTCTTAACGCCGTGTCCGCCAGGCCTTTGCGGGCGCCGTGCGTCGAGATAAAGTACTCCAGGACGCTGTGCCCTTCGCGCAGGCTGGACTTGATGGGGAACTCGATGATTTTACCGGCGGGGTCGGTCATGAGGCCGCGCATGCCGGCCATCTGCCGTATCTGTGAAATGTTACCCTTGGCCCCGGAGGTCGCCATCATGTAAACGCCCCCGTAGCGGTCGAGGTTGTTCTGGATGGTGGTGGTGATTTTATTCGTGGTTTCCGTCCAGATGTCGACGACCGAGTTGTATCTTTCGTCCTCGGTAATCAGGCCGCGGTCGTACTGGCTTTCGATGATGGCGATTTTCGCCTCGGTCTCGGCGAGCATCTGGGGTTTGCTCGCGGGGACCTCGATGTCGTTCATGGCGATGGTAATCCCGGATTTTGAGGCGTAGTGGAAGCCGAGGCGCTTGATGCTGTCGAGCACCTTGCCGGTCTCTTCGTCGGGCAGGATTTTACAGCAGCGCGTGGCTATCTGCTTTAGCGTCGATTTATCGATTATTTTATTGATATATCCCAGCTCTTTGGGCAGGACTTCGTTAAATAATATCCGGCCGACGCTGGTCTTGAGCTTTTCGCCGGTTTCTTTGTCCCTGACATCAATTTCTTCACGCAGGTCGATGGCGCCGAACTCGTAAGCGAGCTTGGCGTCTTCTTTGTCCCCGAAGAGTTTGCCGTTTTCTTTCGACTGTCTTATGGTGGTGAGGTAGTAGCACCCCAGGACCATGTCCAGCGTGGGGCTGACCGTGGCTTCGCCGCTGCTCGGCAGCAGGATGTTGTGGTGGCTGAGCATCATGTCCCGGGCTTCTTTGACCGCGGCGCGGGATAAGGGCACGTGCACGGCCATCTGGTCGCCGTCGAAGTCCGCATTGAAGGCGGAACAGACCAGCGGGTGTATCTGGATGGCGCTGCCGTCGATGAGCACCGGCTCGAAAGCCTGGATGCTGAGGC
>CAYXOZ010000197.1:1729-2906 GCA_964467135.1 uncultured Dehalococcoidaceae bacterium | reverse complement strand
TCCACGAACCAGGGGATAAAGACGATGACCTCATCACCGGGGTCGAGGATGGTCTTGAGGGCCACGTTGATAGCGCCCGCTGCCCCCACCGCCATAATAACATCCCTCCGGGTAAGTTTAAGGCCGGTCTCCTTTGAGAGCTGGGCCGCCACGGCCTCGCGCGTTTCCGGGTAGCCGGCGTTCTCCATATAGCCGTGCATCCCCTTGTAGGGATGGTCGGCAAGTCGTTTTATCTCGCGTTTGAACTCGGGCGGCGGCTCCATGACCGGATTGCCCAGCGAGAGGTCATAGACGTTCTCCGCGCCGAACTCCTTTTTCATGGCGATGCCCTCTTCGAACATGCGGCGAATCCACGACCCCACCGCCATGCCCTTTTTAACCCTGGCCGATACGGACACCTTCGACTTCCTTTCTGCCCACTTCAAACGCTTTCAGGTTAATGGCGCGGAGGTTTTCCGGCAGATGCCGGGAGATGCTTTCCTGCCATAGCTCTACACCGATGGGGGCGAACACGGAAAAACAGCCGAGCATAAAGATATTGAACGTCCTCACGTTACCCAGCTCTTTGGCCCTGAGATTGCCGTCGACGAAGAAGAGGCGGTCGGTGCGTCTTTTCAGGGCGGCGGCGATTTCCTCATCGGAGGGGTATTTTTCCTGGCCGAGGGAGACGGAGAGGGGCGGCTGCTCGTAGGTATTAACGATGGCAACGGCACCGGGTGCGAGATAATGGCTCCAGCGGGCCGCCTCCAGCTTTTCAAAGGCGAGCAGCAAATCGACCTCGCCTTCCTTAATGAGCGGCGACCACACCTTTTCCGCCAGGCGGACGTGGGAGACAACGCTGCCGCCGCGCTGCGCCATGCCCAGCGTGTCCGTCTTTTTAACGTCAAAGCCGGCGGCTAAAGCCGTCTCGCCGATGATATCGCTGGCGAGGACGACCCCCTGGCCGCCGACGCCGGTGACGAGAATATCCAGCTTTTGCATTATGTTTTTCCCTTGTCTATCATGTCATTCTGACGTAGGTCAGAATCCACACCCTTTTCCCCTCTGGATTCCAGCTTTCGCTGGAATGACAAAATAAAAAATATTCGCTTACACCCCGATAGCCTTCTTGGGACAAAGCTGCTCGCAGATACCGCAGATATCGCCGGCGCAGAGGGTCGGCTCGATAAAGACCTGG
>CAYXOZ010000197.1:0-1629 GCA_964467135.1 uncultured Dehalococcoidaceae bacterium | reverse complement strand
AGTCTCCTTCCCCTGCGCGGAAATGCCCGTGCCCGGGTGCTCCTGGTGGCCGGTCATGGCGGTGGTGCGATTGTCCAGGATTAGAATCGTGATATGACCTTCGTTATAGACGGCGTCTACCAGCCCGGTGATGCCGGAATGCATAAAAGTGGAGTCGCCGATGACCGCCACCACCTTGCTTTTAACGCCAGCTTTCTCCATGCCAAGCGCCTGTCCGATGCCCGCGCCCATGCAGGCGGTGGTATCCAGGACGTTGAGAGGCGGGTAAGCCCCCAGTGTATAGCAGCCGATGTCCCCGGTGACAATCAACTTAGGCTCCACCGGCTCTTTGGTATCCAGGAGTTTCGAGCGCTGGCCCAGGCTGTTCAGGACGGAGTAGATGCCGGTATGGGGACAGCCGGGGCAAAGCAGGGGCGGACGTCGGGGAAGGCCGGCGGCGGCCGGCAGGACTTTCTCCGAATCGGGCAGGAGGCCGGCAGTAGTGCAGTGTTCCGCGATGATGCGCGTGTTCAGCTCGCCGACCAAAGGGATGAATTCCTTGCCGGTGACCGCAACGCCCATCGACTTTATATTATCCTGCAAAAACGGGTCCAGCTCCTCGATAACGATAAGCCGGTCCACGCCGGCGGCGAACTCTTTAATCATTTTCACCGGCAGGGGCCAGGTCATGCCCAGCTTAAGGAAAGACGCCTGAGGAAAGACCTCCCGCGCGTACTGGTAAGCCACGCCGCTCGTCACGATACCCAGCTTGCGGCGATTCCAGATTATCTTATTGAAGGGAAACGTCTCCGTATATTCGGCGAGCGCAAGCATTCTTTTTTCCACGGCGGCGTGGCGGGGTAAAGCGTAGACCGGCAACATGACGTATTTCCGGGGATTAAAGAGGAAAGCCGCCTGGGGATTTTTCACCGCACGGGTCCGGCTAACGTCCACGGCCGACTTCGAGTGGGCGATACGCGTGGTGGTGCGGAAAAGCACCGGCGTATCGAACTCCTCGCTGATATTAAAAGCTAACCCCATGAGGTCGTAGTTCTCCTGGCTGTCGGACGGCTCCAGCATGGGCACCTTGGCCAGGCGGGCATAGTGCCGGTTGTCCTGCTCATTCTGCGATGAGTGTATCTGGGGGTCGTCGGCGGTAACGACGACCAGTCCGCCGACAATACCCGTGATGGAAGCCGCCATAAAGGGGTCCGAGGCCACATTAAGTCCGACGTGCTTCATGGAGACCATAGCGCGGGCGCCGGTGTAGGCAGCCCCCATCGCCACCTCCATGGCCACCTTTTCGTTAGTGGACCACTCGGCGTAGATGTCCTTAAAGCGTGACAGGTTTTCCAGGATTTCGGTGGAGGGGGTGCCGGGATAAGCCGTCGCCACCTGGACACCGGCATGGTAAGCGCCGAGGGCCAGGGCCTCATTTCCCGAAAGCAATTGCAGAGTTTTATTCATGCTTCTTCACGCAATACAATAAGTTTCATTGAATATAGTGCTTGTAATGGTAGCATAAACGATATATGTTACGCAATAGCATATCATCCTGTGTGTATTACGTTACAATTTTACCATAATAGAAAGGTTCGGGACAACGATGGTTCTATTTGCTTTTGGTTGACCCTTAATACTCACCCCCTT
>CAYXOZ010000196.1:0-2916 GCA_964467135.1 uncultured Dehalococcoidaceae bacterium | reverse complement strand
TGAATCGGGATTCCCTCAGAATGACGTGGGGTGGGGAAAAGGGAGTCTGGATTCCCGCCTGCGCGGGAATGACATTTTATTTACGGCTTACCGTATTTCTCCCTTATCTCTCTCTTAATCAACTTGCCCATGGGGTTTCGGGGCAAGTCGTCAACGAAGACCACGGTGCGCGGGCGTTTAAAGCTGGCGAGGTTCTGGCGGCAGTACTCCATGATTTCCGCTTCCACCTCTTTAGACTTGGGCACGCCCTTCTTGAGAATCACGACCGCTCTGGGCTCCTCGCCCCAGGTCTCGTCCGGAACGCCGACAACGGCCACATCCTCCACCTTGGGGTGCTCGCGGATAACGTTCTCCAGCTCCTCCGGCGAAATGTTCTCCCCGGCACGGATAATGATATCCGAGGAACGGCCGGACAGGAAATAATAGCCGTCCTCGTCCACATAGCCGATATCGCCGGTATGAACCCAACCATCCTTATCGATGGTCTTTTTAGTCTTCTCCTCGTCCTTCCAGTAGCCGCTCATCACGCGGGGGCCGCGGGCCAGGATTTCGCCGGTCTCTCCCACGCCCAGCGTCCTGCCGGACTCCTGGTCGATGACCTTCATCTCGATATCCGCCATCGGCTTACCGATAGACGCCAGACGCTTCAGCTTCTTCTCCCGCTCGGCCGGTGTGCCGGTGATAAAATGGTCCTCGGGACCCAGCGCGGTAATGGTCGAAGCCGTCTCCGTCTGGCCGAAGGCATTGATAAAGCTCACGCCGGGGAACTCGTCCAGAGCCTTCCTGATAACGGGCAGGGGCATCGGGGCGGCGCCGTAAGTAATCACCTTAAGACTGCTCAAATCGTGCTTCTTGAAATCCGGGTGGTCGAGGAGCTGCTTGAGCATGGTCGGCACCATCATAGCGCGGTTGGCTTTTTCCCTCTCTACCAGGGTCATCCACTCAACGGGGTCGAACTGGCGCTCCATCACCAGCGTGCGCGCGCCGTAAATAGCCGCCATCAGCGCCTGGATGCCCGCCACGTGATAAAGGGGCACGGTCAGGATATTACGCTCGTCCGAAGCGGGGTCGGGCGGGGTAACGTTCTCCAGCACATAGCCGGTAAAACTATTATGGGAGAGCATCACGCCCTTGGGGAAACCGGTCGTCCCGGCGGTATACATTAGAATAGTAGTATCCTTTTCGTCGATGTCAACCGTCACCTCGTCCGGGGAGGACTTTTCTATCAGATTCTCATAAAAGTGCATGTCCGGGTGGGGCTTTTCGATAGAGACAACATGCTTCAGATAGTGAAGCTCGGGGCGGATGGACTCAATCATGGGGAGATAACGCTCGCCGGCGATTAAGACGCTGGCCTCGGCCATGTTCAACATGTAGGTCAGCTCTTTTTCCTTGGCGCGGAAATTCAGGGGGAGGTAGATAGCGCCGGTCTTGGCCACGGCGAAATAGGTCTCCACGCACTGGTTACAGTTCACCTGGAGGAAAGCGATAACGGCGCCCTTTTTAGCGCCCAGCTTTATCAAGGCGTTAGCCAAACGATTGACGCGCTCGTTGAGCTGAGCGAAAGTGTACCTTTTATCTTCGAAAACGATAGCGGGCTTGTCCGGGCAGATAGCGGCAGCGATGGTAAGGAAATCAGTGGTATTCATGAAGCACCTCCTGAGGGGAATAGCGGTTCAATAATTTTAACCCAACAGCAGATAGAAAATCAAACTCTGGATATAGGACTTAGGGACGTAAACAGGAATAACCAATAACCAAGATACAATTACCAAATAAAATTCAAATATTAAAAGTCAAAAATGGGGAAAAGGGGCTAGGGGGCAGTTTTTTCTTTAACTTTATTCAAGATAGCGGTCATGGTGTCGCCGGCCTTAGCGCTAATGAGGACAGTCGCCTGCCTGTCCATAGGGGTATCGCCGAGATTAATGATAACCAGCCTGGCGCCGGACTGGACGGCATAGGCGGGCATGTAGGCAGCGGGATAGACTACTAAAGTCGAGCCGATGACGATAAAGAGGTCGGCGGCGCGGGAACGGCGGCCGGCTTCTTCCAGGACGGCATAAGGCAACTGCTCGCCGAACATAACGATATCCGGCTTTAAAGTGCCGCGGCAGGAAGGACAGGCAGGGATATCCTCGCCGGAATCAATGCGGGACTTAATCTCCTCGAAGGGAAAGCGCCGGGCGCAGTCCAGGCAGATGGCCCATTTCATATTGCCGTGCAACTCGAAAACCCTGTCGTCGGGGAGGCCAGCCTTCTGATGGAGGTTATCGATATTCTGGGTGATAACGCAGTCGAGCCGGCCCATCCGATATAGTTCGGCGATAGCGATGTGGGCAGCGTTCGGCACGGCTTTGTCGCTCAGAATACCCTCACGAAAAAGATACCACTGCTTGCGGCGGGCATCAGGGTTGTTGAGGAACTTGTCAATCGTAAAGTCGTCCGGGTCAAAGCGGGTCCAGAGACCGCCGGGGCCGCGGAAATCCGGGATACCGGACTCAGTGCTGATGCCGGCGCCGGTAAAAATGACCAGTCGACGGCTCTTAAGGATAAGGTCGGCGACTTTTTCAATAAGGGCGTTTAAATCAGGATTATCAGGCAATGCTTTCCACCCTCACCTTATTCCTCTCCCATCAAGGGAGAGGACACAAGATTTTTCAGGTTAATGTTCAACCGTGTTTCCAGATCCAGTCCCTCGGCTAAAGTAAGGTCAAGACCGCGGCGGACGGCCTGCTTGACATAACGTACAGCCCGAGGGTTAAAGGAACTTATTTTACGCGCCAACTTTTCTGCAATGGGGAGAAGGTCGGGACGGGGAACGACTTGATTGACCAGCTTCAGTTTCAGGGCTTCCGGGGCGGTCAGCCAGCGGCCGGTCAGGAGAATATCCAGGGCGGCGGCGCGGCCGATAAC
>CAYXOZ010000195.1:0-2937 GCA_964467135.1 uncultured Dehalococcoidaceae bacterium | reverse complement strand
ACCGCCCACTGCCGCTGCACCTCGGGATTGGGGTCGGGGAACTTAAAGCCCAGGGTGGCTGCCCCGAAGCGCGCCAGGTCGATAATTTCGATGTCCAATTTCTTCTTTTCCGCCGTGACGCGGAACTGGAACTCGCAGCAGGGGCACATCGCCAGTATTTTTTCGGCGCCCGTCGACTTCGCCTCGTCCATGCGCGCCTGGCCGATATCCGCCGCCACCGGCGGCTCTTTAATCAAAGTCAAAACGCTGCCGCAGCAATGCGCGCGCTCGCGGTTATGTTCCATCTCCACCAGCTCCACGCCGGGGATAGCCTTAATGAACTCCCGGGGGGCGTCGTAAACGCTGGAGACCCTCCCGATATGGCAGGAATCGTGCAGGGTGACCTTTACCTTTTTACCCGTGTCCGGGAAGCGGAATTTACCGTTTTTAATCTGGTCGGCGATGACCTCGGAGTAGTGCAGCGTCTTGATACCGAAGTCGACCCCGAGTTTTTCGGCGCGGCGAGGGTATATCTGGCGCCACATCATGTCGCAGGCGGGGCAGGAGGTAACGACCGTATCCGCGCCCACGTCCTTGATGGCCTTGATGTTCTTCTTCATCGTCTCCTCGAAGACGTCCCACTTGCCGGCGACGAGCATCGGAGTGCCGCAGCAGTTTTCCGGCTCGCCGGCGTAGGTGAAGTCGACCCCCGCGGCGTCGAGGAGACGCACCGCGGCGGTGGCGATGTCCGCTTCCACATAGCTGGCCGTGCAGCCCGCGAAATAGGCCAGTTTCGCTTTATGGGACGGCCCGTGTTTCTCCCAGAGTTCCTTCGGGAACCAGTCCGTGCGGCGCTTGCGGTAGCCCGCCCAGATATTGCCTTCTTTTTTCAGCGACTCCGCCATCATCTCGAAGGGCGGGAAGGTCATCTTTTTCTCTTCGTTAATGAGCTGGCCGCGCAGCTTCATCCAAGAGGGCTCGATGGGCAGCGACGCCGAGCAGCGCAGGTTGCAGAGCTCGCAGGTGGTGCAGACGAGCATCGTGTCCACCATGAACTGGTCCCACTCCTCGCGGCCTTCCATGTATTCCCTTAGCCAGTACCACTTGCCGCGGGGACTCTGGCTCTCCCAACCGCGCCCGTAGAACTGGTCGCACTCATTGATGCAGTAGCCGCACTGAGAACAGCCGTAGGCGTACCAGGCGACGTCCGCCGGGATGTCCCGCACCGGGCCGGTCGGCCTCTCCCCGAGGTGGGTCGTGACCCGGTTGCCGAAGGGGCGGATAAGGGGTTCCAGGGCTGAAGCGAGGTTAATAAACCCGCTCAGCATACCTCCGGCGAAGACCTTGCCGGGGTTTAAAACGCCGGCGGGGTCGATGTTTTCTTTAAATGCCTTGAGACGGGCGACGGCGCTCTTGCCCATGACTTTACCGGCCTTCCCGGAGAAGTAAATGCCGGTGGAATAGGGGCGGCCGCCGTGCTTCTCGGCGATTTTCATAATCGTCAGCGCCAGCCCGAAAACGAAATTATAGCTGAAGCGCCGCTGGTCGCTGGGAATAAAGCCCAGGATAACGACCTCCGGCTGGCCGCCGGCGCCGTCCCTGACGACGAGCCCTTCCTTAACGACGGGCTGGTCGACCTTGCTCTGTATCTCCGTCATGACTCTGCCGAGGGAGGAAAGGGGAATAACGACCTCCGCTGGCATCAGGCTGGGCCCCAGGCGCTTGACGAGCATGATTTTGAATCGGTTCTG
Source organism: uncultured Dehalococcoidaceae bacterium (assembly GCA_964467135.1). Taxonomy (GTDB): domain Bacteria; phylum Chloroflexota; class Dehalococcoidia; order Dehalococcoidales; family RBG-16-60-22; genus JBFYTX01. The sequence continues at coordinate 1,207 of CAYXOZ010000195.1, read as the reverse complement.
CCACTCGTGCTCGGCGATGCGGTCTGATAAAATCTCGGCCCGGCAGGGCGAGATGATTTCCGGCAGCGCGCCCATGACGGTCTCGCGGTCTTTTTTGCGGAAAGCCAGCGTCATGATATATGCGGAAGGTAAAAGTACCCGTTCCTCGACCGGTTGTTCGAAGTGCTCGAGCAGGGGGGCCTGGTTCCGGAGCTCGGCCATGCGGGGATTGATAAAGAGCATCGACCATACCGGCAGCTTTCTATCGACGATGGACTGGATGATATTCTGGAGGCCGCGGGCTTCCGGGCAGCCGATGGCGGCGACGGCGATGTCTTCGAGGGGCTGGACGCGCAGGGTGACCTCGCTGATAAGCCCGGTAATGCCCTCGGCGCCGGACAACAGGTCGAGGTCGCCGTCGCGGAACTCCCTGACCTCGCCATCGGGTATGACCGCCCGCGCGCTGATAACGCTGTCGCGGAACCAGCCCGCTTCGTAGGAGCCGATGCCCGCGCCCCCCTGCGCCAGCCACCCGCCGACGGTCGCGGAGGGGTAAGAGGAGGGGTAAAGCCGCAGGGTCAGGCCGTGCTTCATGAGCTCTTTATCCAGCGTCTCGAAGACGATGCCCGGCTCGACGGTGGCGGTCTGGAGTTCTTTATCGATATTTTTTACAGCGCGCATGCGGTAGAAATCAACGACCAGGCCGCCCTTTACCGGTATCACGCCGCCGTAGCCGGTCGAGCCCTTGCCGCGCGGCGTGAGCGCTACCCGGTTTTTCACCGCCCAGCGGACCAGAGTAGAAAGCTCCGCCTCGGACTCCGGCTGGACCACCGCCGCCGGCATGGTATCGCCAACCAGCGGCTTGACGAGACCCGGTATCGCGGCGATATCGTGGCCGTAGAGCTTTCTTTCCAGCCTGCGGAAGTTCACGCGGTCGCCGAACATGTCCCGGAGTTCTGTCTGCAGCTTTGAGTTCAGTTCGTTCATGGTTTTCCCTTTCCCTGGCGGATTATTGACGGGTTTGCATCAGGCTGGAGATAAGCCGGCCGTTTTTAAGCTGCTCGGCGATGACCTCATGGACGAGGTCGCAGGCCTCGGCAATTTTGGGGTGGGCGAGCCTGTAATACACCGTATTACCCTCTTTACGGGGGGCAATAACGCCTATCTTGCGCAGCACGGCGAGGTGCTGGGAGGCGTTCGACTGCTTGATACCGAGGATGGCGGTCAG
>CAYXOZ010000194.1:0-2958 GCA_964467135.1 uncultured Dehalococcoidaceae bacterium | reverse complement strand
CCCTTGCTTTCGGTAAGGGCCGTGTTAAGCTGGTATTCCAGGTAGGCTTCCTTGGTCGTGCCCGGCGGGATTTTCATCTTCTCGCCCTGGAACGAGTTAAGTATCCGCCCCACCGTCTGCCTTACTTCCAGCCCCAGGCTTTCGGCGAGGTTGGCGTTGGGGTCGGCGTCCACGGCCAGGACGGTGCCCATATTGTTCCTGAGCAGGTAGCGGATGACCAGCGTGGCGATAGAGGTCTTGCCGGTACCGCCCTTGCCCGCTACGGCGATGTTAATCGTCAAATTACTGTCCTCAATTTAATGATTTCATTTATGGCGAGGTTTTGCAACCTCACCCCCTTAATCCCCTCTCCTTCAAAGGAGAGTGGGAGTTGGGAAAAGGGGAGGCTTAGCCTCCCTTGGACCCCTCTAGTCTACTTCGTGCATACCTTTCACTTTACCCGTCTTCACGTCAACGTCAATTTTCCGGAAAGCGGGGTCGGAGCCGGTGGCAGGCATGAGCGAGATATCGCCGGCGACCGGGCAGAGGAACTTGGCGCCGGAGTAAATCAGGATATCGCGGATGGGCAGCGTCCAGCCCTTAGGCACGCCCTTGAGAGTGGGGTCGTGCGTCAGGGAAAGATGGGTCTTGACCATCATCGTGGCAAAGTCGTTGTACCTGGGGTCGGCTTCGAAAGCCCTGGCCTTTTCCGTGGCGGCGGCATTCCAGGAAACGCCGTCGGCGCCGTAGACGACTTTCGCCACCTGCGCCACGCGGTCTCTCAGTTTCATCTCTATGGGATAAAGGAATTTGAATTCGTTCTTCTGTTTACAGGCTTCCTTGACGGCATCGGCAAGCTCCAGGGCGCCGGCGCCGCCCTGCGCGTAGTGGGTTGATACGGCGTAGCGCGCGCCCGCTTTCTCGGCGGCTTTCCGCACGATATTGGTCTCTTCCTGGGTGTCCGTCGGGAAGCTGTTGATACAGACCACCGGGTTGATGCCGGCCGCCCGGATGATATTGATGTGGTGCACCAGGTTTTCACAGCCCTTCTCCACGAGCTCCGGGGCGGGTTTCTTGTACGCCTCGGGAATTGCCACGCCGGGGGTGACTTTAGGCCCGCCGCCGTGCATCTTCAGCGAGCGCACCGTGGCGACGAGAACGGAGACGTTGGGCTTGAGGCCGCTGTAGCGGCACTTGACGTTCCAGAACTTCTCGAAGCCGATGTCCGAGGCGAAGCCGCTCTCGGTAACGTGGTAATCGAACATTTTAAGGCCGATCCTATCGGCGATAATGGACGACTGGCCTACGGCGATGTTGGCGAAAGGCCCGGCATGGACGAAGCAGGGCTGGTATTCGGCGGTGCAGCAGAGGGTGGGGTTGATGGTATTACGCATCCAGGCGGTCATGGCGCCGGCCACTTCGAGGTCGGAAGTGGTGATGGCCTTACCCTTCCTATCGTAGGCTACCGTGATATCGCCGAGCCTCTTACGCAGGTCGGCGAGGTCGGTGACGATGGACAGGATGGCCATGAGCTCGGAGCTGACAGCGATGCCGAACTTCGACTGCATCATATAGCCGTCGGTACGCTGGCTGCCCATGCCGATGATGATATTGCGCAGCGCCTGGGCGCAGTAGTCGATAATCCAGCCCATCTCCACGCGGAGGGGGTCGATGTTCAGGCGGGGCATTTTGCTCAGTCGGGCAAGCTGCTCATCGTCGTAGTTACGTTCGTGCTGCATCCTGGCGGTCAGGGCGACCATCGCCAGGTTGTGGGCATTCATAATATCGTTGATATCACCGGTGAGGCCCAGGGAAAACTCGGTATGCGGGATGAGGATGGCGTTGCCGCCGCCGGCGGCCGTGCCCTTGACGTTCATCGTCGGTCCGCCGGAGGGCTGACGGATGCAGCCGCCCACGCTTTCTTTCTGGTAGCCGAGCCCCTCGATGAGGCCCATCGTGGTGGTGGTCTTGCCCTCGCCCAGCGGGGTGGGGGTGACCGCCGTCACCTCGATGTACTTGCCGTCCGGCTTGCTCTTCAGACGGTCGATGACCTTGAGGAAGTCGACTTTGGCGACCTTCCCATAAGCGAGTATCTCTTCTTTTTTAAGTCCCAGTCGGGTGCGCCACTCGTCCGGGGTGGGCATTTTCTCTTCGGCCGCTTCAGCAATCTGCCAGTCAGCCATTTTGGATACGTCGTAAGCCACTGGAAAATTCCTCCTTTATTTATATTATTACGCTGTCAGTTACATGTTTGTTTCTGGTCGGATTGGAGAAAAGGAGTCCCTGCGCTGGCGGTACGGTCCGTGGACCGCGGCTTTATCAGATTCCAGTGCCGGTTTTGGTTGCCTATTTTTTTACCTTTCTAGTGCCGCCGTCAGCTTTTTATACTCGGCTGCCGACTGCCGGACACGAGTTTATCAAAGATGTTCTTCACCGATTTTGCGGTCGACGGGCTGGCGGTGAAAAGCGAGCGGTTGGCGAGGTCAGCCTCGTTAATGGCGGGGTCGTAATCGATGAAGCCGAGAATTTCGGTATCGGGCAGGGTGGACGCGATGAATTTACGGTCGGCCTCGCTGCGTATTTTGTTGCCGACGACGGCGATATTTTTCAGTCCGAGGTCCTGCGCCAGCGTTTTTATCGTCCGGGCGGTCTCGAGGCTGCGCCGGCCCGGCTCCACCACGATGATGAGCTTATCGACGGCCCGGGCGGTGCCCCGGGACAGGTGCTCGATGCCCGCTTCCATATCCAGGACGACGACCTCGTCCCTCTGGAGGAGCAAGTGGCTGACGAGGGCCTGGAGCAGCGCGCCTTCCGGGCAGTAGCAGCCGGTGCCGCCCCTTTTAATCCGGCCCATGGACATGACCCTGATGCCGTCCAGCTTGACGGAGTATTTTTCCGGCAGGTCGTCCACCCTGGGGTTGAGTTTGAAGAACGACCCCGCGGTGCCGGGTCGCACGCCCACGCGCTCTTCGATGAGGT
>CAYXOZ010000193.1:0-2967 GCA_964467135.1 uncultured Dehalococcoidaceae bacterium | reverse complement strand
GCGATTAAAAACGCCATGGCGCTGGCCCACGCGGCCAACCGCTACCTCGACGATAAAGCCCCCTGGAAAAAGATAAAAGAAGACCGGCAGTCCGCCGCTAATTCTTTATACACAGCCCTCAGCGCCATCGCGCAGCTAAAGACCGTGCTTTATCCCTTCCTGCCCTTCAGCTCGCAGAAAGTCCACGAATATCTAGGTTATGATGGTAGAATCGAGGATTTTGGGTGGAAAGCGCAGGACCTGCCGCCTGGGCAAAAGCTGCGCGAACCAAAACCACTCTTTAAAAAGCTCGACGAAAGCATTATCGATGAGGAGACCGCGCGCATTGGAACTTAACCAGATTTACGCCCCCGTCCAGGCAGACTTGAACAAAGTTAAAGATACGCTGAAGTCCATCAGCCACGTCGACTTCGCCTGGCTGGCGGAGCAACTGAGCCATGTCGTTAAAGAGACGGGCAAAGGAATCAGACCGGCCTTGACGCTGCTTTCGGGGAAGTCCTTCAAATACGACCTCACCTACCTGCTGCCGATGGCGGTATCCGTCGAACTGATGCACACCGCTACGCTCGTGCACGACGACGCCATCGATAAGTCCGACACGAGGCGCGGCCAGAGGACGATAAACAGCATCTGGGGCGACGAGATAGCCATACTCATGGGCGATTACCTTTTCGCTAAAGCCGGCGAGTTCGTTTCGGACACGCAGACGCCCCGCGTCATCAAGCTTTTTTCCCAGACCCTCGGCACCATCTCCAGAGGCGAAATCACCCAGTGGCGGGCGTCCTACAATCCAAATCAGACCAGAGAGGACTACTTCCATCGCATCTACGGCAAGACGGCCTCGCTTTTTTCGCTGTCCACCCAGGCCGGCGCCATCCTGAGCAAAGCCCCGGAAGAATCGGTAGCCGTCATGAAAGAGTACGGCGACAACCTCGGCATCGCCTTCCAGATTGTCGACGATATCCTGGACTTCACCAGCACCGAAGAAGCCATGGGCAAACCGGTGGGCTCGGACCTGATACAGGGGACGCTTACGCTGCCGGCCATGATGCTCATGGAACACAACCCTGAAGATAATCCGATACGGAAATTCTTTGAGACCCGCGACAAAAAGCACGTGACGCAGGCGATACGGATTATACTGGACTCGGGGATTGTTAAGGACTGTTATAAAGTGGCGGGAGAATACCGCGACCGCGCCTGCCGCAACCTGAAATCGCTGCCCAGGGCGGAGAGCCGGAAATCACTGCTAGACCTGGCCGACTATATAATCCGGCAGGGGATGTAAAACTTCCGTCCTGTTATCGATTTTCCAGGGTCTCGACCGTTTTCCGGTACTTTTCGTGAATCATGGAACGGTCGAACTCCCGGAACTCATCCAGCATGGCATCCTGTTCTTGCTTTGAGAAATACTCCATGACCGGATAGAAGAAATGCTTATCTTCCTTTTCAATATGCGCCGGATAAAGTGTCACCAGCCGGTTTAGACAGTCTTCGATGCCAGCGACAGAGCCGGGGTTGCCCTGCTTAAGACCGGCCGCCGCATTAACCAGCTCGCCGACCGTCTTTCTGGCCAGCACGTGCTCGGCGACCAGCTCGTCCATTATCTTTTTATGTTCCGCGGCGAGCCGCTTTTTACCCAGGGCTTTGAAGAGAATATCTTCCTCTTTACCGTGATGGGTCCTGTCCGCGTAGGTCCTGAAAAAGTCCACGGCTGAGTAAATAAAGTTTAAGTCGGCAGTCGCGCCCGGGTCGTTAATCCGCACCGTTTCCATCTTTGCAAGGTCGACCATACGTTCGATGAGTCGGTGCTCTCGCATCAAAGGACCTATCGGTTTCATGTTACCTCCAGGACTAAAAAAGAGGGGGTTTTTCGCCCCCTCTAGAAATTACCTGAATATTGCCTTATCAGTCCGTCGCCGGCGTCTGCTTGGGGACAAGGCGGGGCACGCCCGGCACCTTCTTGGGCTGGAGGATACGTTCTTCTTCGGCTACCGGCTTAATGGGCTCCGGCACGGTCGTCTTTTTCACTTTCTGTTTGTGTTCCGCCATGCCGATTTCGCCGAAGGTCTTTTCCAGCTCCTCGCCTTCGAGGGTCTCCTGGGTAATCAACTTCGCGGCGAGCTGCTCCAGCTTCGGCCGGTTATCCGTGAGAATTTTACGGGCGGTCTCGTGGGCTTCCCAGATGATCCGGTTGACCTCTTTATCGATAGTATCCGCCACTTTTTCGCCGTAATCCTTCTGCTCGGAGATTTCCCGGCCGAGGAAGACCAGTTCCTGTTTATCGCCGAAGGTCCTCGGGCCCAGGACGTTACTCATACCCAGGTCGGTTACCATACGGCGGGCGAGGGCAGTCGCCCGTTTGATATCGTCGGAAGCCCCGCTGCTGATTTCGTTGAAAATCAATTCCTCAGAAGCGTTCCCGGCGAGCAAAGTGGCCACCATGGCGGTAAGCTGGCTGCGCGTCATAAGATAGCGGTCCTCCGCCGGAAGCTGCTTGGTATGGCCCAGCGACATGCCCCGGGCGACAATCGATATCTTATGAACGGGGTCGGCGTCCGGCAGCATACGCGCCACCAGTGCATGCCCGGCCTCATGGTAGGCGATGACCTCTTTTTCCCGGGGACTAATCTTACGGCTTTTCCTCTCCGGGCCGGCAATCACCCTATCGATCGATTCCTCGAACTCTTTAGTGGCGATGGTTTTCTTATCGCGGCGCGCCGCCAGAATGGCAGCCTCGTTGACCACGTTAGCGAGGTCGGCGCCGGAGAACCCAACCGTACCTTTAGCCAGCGACTCAAGGTCGACATCCTTATCCAGCGGTTTACCGTTGGTGTGCACTTTAAGAATAGCTATACGACCCACGATGTCCGGGAGGTCCAGTACCACGCGGCGGTCGAAGCGGCCGGGGCGCAGCAGGGCGGGGTCTAAAATATCCGGCCGGTTGGTGGCGGCGATAACGATAAC
>CAYXOZ010000192.1:0-2971 GCA_964467135.1 uncultured Dehalococcoidaceae bacterium | reverse complement strand
ACCGCTCGCCGGCCGCTCCGCTTTCAGGTGCGGCATGAAGAAAGCACCTGACCCTTCCGACGCCACGGAATCCGCCCTTTCCGCCGATACTGAGGCCGTCGCTTACCTCAAGCAGGCGCTCGCCTCGGGCAAACACTGGTATCTCGCCCTGCTCGGCGCTATGGGACTCTGGACCAGCGCTGAAGAAGTCTACGAAGGCCGGTCTTATCGTTATCTCATCGACGGTGAGGCGTTCGACTGGCTTCTGCTGGCGGAGCGGCTCTGCCAGGCAGTGGACGGTCTCCTGCCCGAGGATGAAAAAAACGCCCTCCTTTTTCACGGTATCCCCCCGCTGGAACTGACCGCCGCCGAGGTCGGCAAGCTCATCGGCGAGAAAAAATACCGCCAGTATCTCAACTTTTTCTACGGCGTCACCGTCGAGGAAGCCCTGCTCTTGGCTGTTCAGGAGGAAATCGATAAAGAGAGGCGGGTGGGGGGATTGCGTACCCGGAGTGATTCCGCCGATGAGGCTTTCCGCAGGATTTACGGCGCCGATAAGGAAGCTCTTTTCGAACGTTTCCGCCGGGAAAAAGGTCACCCCCGGGTCGAGACCGCGAACCTTACCGAGCTGAAAGAGTTCACCTACTGGCTGTTTAAATATCGTTTGCGGGAATCTGAAAAAGCCCGGGTCGCCAGCGATACCCGTAAAGCCCTGGATTATCTCAAGCGCCAGTGGTGGCGCAAAGGCGTTTTTAAAGTGCTGGCCGCCGACTTTACCGCGCCCTTCCCGCCCTGATTCAATCTGTCATCCCCGCGAAACCTGTCCCGTACTTGATAGAGAGCGGGAATCCAGTCACCCTATCCCCCTTATCTCCTTATTTTCCGCCAGTATATAAGATGTAAAATTCAGTTTCCTGACACTAAAATTACTATTTTCGAGCATGTGCACAATTCTGTCATAATCACTGCCGCATTCTATGACGAGGTATTTCACTTTGTTAAGCGTAGATTCGGCGCCACGTAGAATCTCATACTCGGCGCCTTCTGCATCAATTTTTACCATTTGTATTCGGTTATATTTTTGACATACCTTGTCGAGGGGTATAGTATGAACTAATACCGAATTGCCCTTATCTTCTTTCATTGACGCCATCCCATAAAACCCCCCGCGCACGGTAATGGGCATAGTCCCTTCGTTGTTCCAGGCCGCTCTGGGAATAAGGGTGACATTTCTGAGCCGGTTTAATTTGCAGTTAGTCTCCAGACACCGGAAAGTCTCAGCCATTGGTTCAAAAGCAATAACAGCCCCATCTGATTTGACGATATTACTGGCAAGAATAGTGTAATACCCGATATTAGCTCCAACGTCGATAAAAATATCTCCCGGCTTTAATAAACTGAGGATTAAATCATGTGCGTCCTGTTCTCTTTCCGGCATGATACTATAAATATCGTCGGTCCCGGCCCTTACCGTCCAGGAACAGCCAAACTTCTTGGAAATAACCACGCCCGAAAAAAGACTTTTAGGTGAAAGCTGATTTGGAAAGAGAGAAAAAGCTATCGAATCGATAATGGCTGAAAAGATTAAACTAATTTCAAAGCTGGTTGTAGCCCCGCGCAAACGCCTCAAGATCTTGAACCATTGTCTCCATCTTGATGGCACGATGCTGAGCAATAAAAAGACGATGTATCTGATACTATATTTTGGTTTACGGAAACTCAAAAGCAAACCGTGAAAAGTCTTTTTCAAGGATAAATTGCCCTGTTTTTACTCGTTAACCGTCCCCTCCGGCGCGCGGACCGTCAGCACCGGCACCGGCGAATGCCGCAGCACTTTATCCGTAATGCTCCCGAACGCCAGCCGCCTTAACCCCGACCTCCCGTGGGTCGACATAGCTATCAAATCAGCTTTGGTTTCTTCGGCCGCTTTAAGTATTTCATCGGCGGCGTTGCCGGTCCTGACGATGGGTGTAACATTGATACGGTTGTCCTTCAGGGACTCACCCGTTTTGGTGAGATACGCCCCCACTCTCTCTTTGATGAGCCGGAGCTCTTCCTCGGTGTAGGAGACCGGGGCGCTGGCTTCTCCTACGACCACCCAGTGTCTCAGGAGTGTTATCACCCCGATGAGTATCACCTCGACCTTTGCCCCGGGAGCCAGTTTATCCACGAGCCGTTCGATGACCGTTAAGGCCGCCTCGCCTACTTTAGAACCGTCTAATGGCACTAACACTCTCGAGAACATGGTCGCACCTCCTGCTATCCGGAACCTTGTTGTTTAAGTTTCTCCAGTTTTTCACTCAGAGTATATAGCCTTTGCCGCTCCTTTTCAACGACCGCCGGGGGAGCTTTCGTCAGGAAGGCGTCATCTTTGAGCCTCGCTTCGAGCCGTCCTACCTCGGCGCGGGTCTGCTCGAGCTCTTTTTCCATTTTCTTTCGTTCCGCGGCCACATCGAACATGCTCGCCATGGGAATGACGACCGTCGCCTGCGCCAGCGGCAGCACCAGCGTGCCCTCGTCGGCTTTCTCCCCGGCTTCCCCTTTGATGATACTGACGGGGTTTGCCCTTGCCAGCGACTTTATGGCTTCGGTATGGCCAGACAGGGATGGCAGGTCGGTGTAGACCTTGGCTTCAATCCAGCGCGTGCTTTCCACTTTATACTGGGCGCGGACGTTGCGTATCGCGCGTATGATTTCGGTGACGGCTTCTATTTCTCTCTCAGCCGCCTCGTCGAAGGCTTTTTCATCCGCCCGCGGATATTCGGCGACCATGATGGATTCGCCTTTTATCCCTTTCACCCACTTTTTCAGGTGCTGCCAGAGCTCTTCGGTGAGGAAGGGCATGTAGGGGTGCAGCAGGCGCAGGGATGTTTCGAGCACATGCGCGAGTACCGGCCGCGCCGTTTCATCGCCGGCTTGCAGTCTTATCTTGGCGAGCTCGATATACCAGTCGCAGTACTCGCCCCAGAGGAAGTCGTGTATCTGCCGCTGC
>CAYXOZ010000191.1:0-2980 GCA_964467135.1 uncultured Dehalococcoidaceae bacterium | reverse complement strand
TAAACTCCCCTCTCCAGCCAGAAAATACTTCGTCTGGTACGTTGAACAGGCTGGAGAGGGGCAGGGGTGAGGTTTATTTCAGTCTGACCAATTCTCAATAAGCCACAATTGACCTGAGCCTGAGTCAATGGTAAAATTCGGGAAAGCCTATGAACAAGTGGACAATACCCATGTACGGACTGCGGCGGGAGATCACGGAAAAGCGTGAGGTGGAGGTGGAACTCAGCGAAGGCGCCGACATGGCGGAGGTGGTAGCCGCGCTCAGGAAACAGGTGCCGGCGCTCGAGGGGCCGGTCATCGTCCCCGGGGAAGACCGCCTCATGCCGGAATACAAGTTCAACATCAACGGGAAATTTTACTTCGCCGGCATGGACTTCAAGCTCAAGAAGGGCGACCGCATTGCCCTGCTGGTGCCCATGACTGGCGGTTAAACGCGGAAGTGCGTATTTTTATCGCCGAAAAGGAGCAAAAAACAACAGGAAGGCGGCACAGGAAGCCGGTAATTTTTACTTGACAAGCAGCGAGGCACAGTTGTATCATTTTGCAGCTAATGAAATGGGCGAGAAAGGACTGGGCAACTTGGCACAAAGTAGATTATTCCCCCGGGCGTTCGTCTCTATCCATACCGGGTTGTTTTAACGAGTTGTTCAGTGGAAGGAGGTGATAATAGAGGATTAACGAGATGATATCGGTTTTCCCTATTATTAAGAGGAGGAAAAAGGATAAAATAATGAAAAAAGTAATATTCATATCTCTGGCAATTATTTTATTGCTCGGCATATCCCTGGCAAGCTGCGGTGAAGCGACCCCCACGCCTACGCCGACGCCTACACCGACACCCACACCTACCGCTACCAAGCCGCCAACCTCACCGAGCGCAAGTCCCACCAAAACGGAACCGCCTAAACCGACGGATGCCCGCCTGCCCAACCTAGGCGCGATAGAAAAGCCGGAAGGCGGCAAATACGGCGGACGTCTCCAGCTACAGGGCGGGCTCAACGTTAACAACATCGGCGACCCCACCGGGACCGCCGGCCCCAGTGACGCCGGCTATTCCTTCCTGTGTGTCGAGCCGCTGGTAAGACTCGATAAAGACCAGAACCTGCAGCCCTGGCTGGCGGAAGAAATCATTTACGCCGCGGACGGCTCTTCCATCACCCTGAAACTTCGCAAGGGCATCAGCTTCACCGACGGTACGCCCTTCGATGCCGATGCCGCCAAGTATAACCTCGATAACGGTATCAACAGTAAATTGTGGCCCAACATGAAGAAGGTCAAAGAATGCGTCATCGTCGACCCCTATACCATCAGACTGGACTTCGTCGACGCCACATGGGACTGGACCGCGGCCAAGGCTCTGGCCGGGTTCTGGAGCGTCATGATGTTCTCCCCGACCGTTCTCAAGAACCAGACCCCGGAATATAAAATGACCCACGTCGTCGGCACCGGCCCCTTCATCCTCACGGAGTACATCCGCGACCAGAAACTTGTCTATGACCGGAACGATAACTACTGGAGAGGCAAGCCTTATCTCGATGGCGTTGACTTCAACATCATTCCTCAAGCGGAGGTTGCTCTCCTGGCATACAAAGCCGGAGACCTGCACACCATCGGCGTCCAGGCCAAGGATGCCCAGGGCCTTATCGATGAGGGATTTGAAATTATCAAGACTACCGACATGGTTTTCAACATGTGCATATTGCCTTCCAGCGCCAATCCGGACTCCCCGCTGGCCGATGTCCGGGTCCGCCGCGCGGTCGAGTATGCCATCGATAAGCAGGAGCTGGTAGACGCGCTTACTTACGGCTACGGCGTAGCCACCAACCAGGAGTTCTGCCTGCCGCCGTACATGGACCCGACAACCGTCGGCTATCCCCATGACGTGGCCAAAGCCAAGCAGCTCCTCACCGACGCCGGCTTCCCTAACGGCATCGATATTACCTGTTATCAGGTGGACGTCATGCCTGACGACCTCGGGCTAGCGATGCAGGGCCAGCTCAAGGCAGCCGGTATCAACTTCAAGGTTGAGAAAGTCGGCTACATCAAGTTCGTCGCCATGATCCAGGGCGGCGAAGGCTGGGAAGGTTACGTGTTCTCCTACGGCTTCCCGGGTACCACGGTCGACCCGGCTTCCACCCTCGGCAACGGCCCGCTCAATGCCGTCAAGAAGGAGGGCGTCTGGACCCGCACCACCTGGCTCAGCTGCGACCAGCCCACGGAACTCTCCGAGCTGTTCGCGCAGTCGAACGCCGAAAGGGACGGGGCCAAGAGGACCAAAATCATCCAGGAAATATCCAAGAAGATGACGGACACCTACTGCATGTGGACCTTCATGTACTACAATCCTGGCCTCACTTCCAAGTCCCCCAAACTCAAAGGCGATACCATCGGACAGTACAAAGAGTTCTATGCGTATACCTTTGCCTGGTTAGAGGGATGATGTAACGAATAAGAGCCGTGTAGGTTAAACGGCTGGAAAAGATACGGGCCCCGATTGGTCGGGGCCCGTATTATTTTAGTCGAAAACCGACTAAAGCTAGACCCTGATGCAGGAGACGTAGTGCCCGTTGCCAGTATCGCGCAGGGCGGGCCTCTCCTTGCTGCACTCTTCGACCGCCATCTGGCAGCGCGGGTGGAAATGGCAGCCGGCAGGCGGAAAGACCGGGCTGGGCACCTCCCCTTTCAAAACGATGCGCGTCCGCGTCCTTTCCAAAACGGGGTCGGGTATCGGTATCGCCGAAAGCAGGGCGCGCGTATAGGGGTGGAGAGGGTTTTCGTAAAGCTCGCCGGAATCGGTAAGCTCCACGATGCGTCCCAGGTACATCACCGCAACGCGGTCGGAAATGTGCTGCACCACCGCCAGGTCATGCGCGATGAACAGATAGGTCAGCCCCAGCTTCTCCTGTAACTCCTCCAGCAGGTTGATGATCTGCGCCTGGATGGAGACATCGAGGGCGGAGATGGGCTCGTCGCAGATGAT
>CAYXOZ010000190.1:0-3012 GCA_964467135.1 uncultured Dehalococcoidaceae bacterium | reverse complement strand
CTTGGCCTCGGGGGTAGCCTGCGCCAGGAAGTCGTCCACGCCGGCCTCGGCGGCAATGGCCGTCGCCGTGAGGGGATTATCCCCGGTAATCATGACCGTCTTGATACCCATCTTACGCATTTTGGTAAAGCGCTCTTTGATGCCGCCCTTGACGATATCCTTGAGGTGGACGACCCCCAGAGCTTCGCCGTTACGCGCCACGACCAGAGGCGTACCGCCGCTCCGCGCGATATTATCCGTAACTGTCTTGAGCTCCGGCGGCACGGTCCTGCCCTGCTCCTGGATATAAGTAGCAATGGCATCGGCGGCGCCCTTGCGAATGCTTAACCCGTCCATATCTACACCGCTCATGCGCGTTTGCGCGGTGAAGGGAATAAAGCGCATGCCGCGCTGTTTTTCAGCGGCGCTTCCGCGCAGTCCGTATTTTTCTTTAGCCAGCACCACGATACTGCGACCTTCCGGTGTCTCGTCAGCTAACGAGGCCAGCTGCGCCGCCTCGGCCAGGTCGCGGTCAGTCACCTTACCGAGGGGCAGGAACTCTGTGGCCTCCCGGTTGCCGAGAGTGATAGTCCCCGTCTTGTCCAGTAAAAGTACATCCACATCACCGGCCGCCTCTACAGCCCGTCCCGACAGGGCGATAACATTACGACGGATAAGGCGGTCCATGCCGGCGATACCGATGGCCGGCAGCAGCCCGCCGATAGTAGTCGGGATGAGGCAGACCAGCAGTGCCGCCAGCACCGTAATGGTAATCGGTGTCCCATGCTGGTTCACATCAACGCTGTACAGCGAAAACGGCAGCAGTGTCATACAGACGACGAGGAAGACGATGGTAAAGGCCGCCAGCAGGATGTTAAGAGCGATTTCGTTAGGTGTTTTCTGGCGCCGGGCGCCTTCCACCAGGCTTATCATGCGGTCGAGGAAACCCTCCCCGGGATTGGCGGTCACGCGCACGACCAGCCAGTCAGACAATACACGCGTCCCGCCGGTAACAGCGCTGCGGTCGCCTCCGGACTCGCGGATAACCGGGGCGCTTTCACCGGTGACCGCGCTTTCATTCACCGAAGCGATGCCTTCAATCACCTCGCCATCAGTCGGGATAATGTCACCAGCCTCGACGATAAAGACATCATTCTGTCGCAAATCGCTGGAAGATACCAGCTCGTACTTAGCGCCGTGTTTCGGCTGGGTGAGGCGTTTGGCCTGAGTCTCTTTTCGCGTCCGACGTAATGCCGCCGCCTGCGCTTTACCGCGACCTTCCGCCAGCGCCTCGGAGAAATTGGCGAATAAAACACACAGCCACAACCACAAGGCAATACCGCCGACAAAAGCCGCCGGCGCCTCGCCGTGACCGAACAGCGCCTGGAGCCACAGGGCAGTGGTCAGGATGCTGCCAATCTCGGTAACGAACATAACCGGGTTGCGTATCATCCAGCGCGGATTAAGCTTGAAAAAAGCGTCCGCAACCGCCCGGCGATAGACCCGCGACCCCAGATGCGGTTCTCTTTTGGCCGTTTCAGTTAAGTCTCGCTGCGCATTCTGCATTATCAAGTTACCTTATTAAAAAATGCTCCACGATGGGGCCGAGAGACAGGGCGGGGAGGAAGCTCAACGCCCCCACGATAATCACCACCGCAATCAGCCAGAAGATAAAGAGCGGGGAGTGCGTCGGCAGGGTGCCCGGGGTCACCGGCACCTTCTTCTTCTGCACCAGAGAACCGGCGATGGCCAGTGCCGGAATCGCCAGCCAGTAGCGCCCGAAGAGCATAGCGAAACCAAGGGCGATATTATAAAAAGTCGTGTTCGTGCCGAGGCCGGCGAAGGCGCTGCCGTTGTTGTTGCTGGCAGAAGAAAAGGCGTACAGCACCTCGCTGAAGCCATGAGCGCCGGGATTGAACACCGCGCTCTTACCGGCTTGAGTAATAACGGCAATAGCGGTGCCGAATAATACCAGCAACACCGGGATGAGCACCATCAACGAGGCCATCTTCATTTCATAGGCTTCGACCTTCTTGCCCAGGTACTCCGGGGTGCGACCTATCATCAGGCCGGCCACGAAGACGGCGATGATAACGAAAGCCAGCATACCGTACAGGCCGGAGCCGACACCGCCATAAACTACTTCCCCCAGCTGCATGAGCCACATCGGCACCAGCCCGCCCAAAGGCGTAAACGAATCATGCATAGAATTTACCGAGCCGTTGGAAGCGCCGGTAGTCGCCGCCGCCCACAGGGCCGAGTTGGCCGCGCCGAAACGCACCTCCTTACCCTCCATGTTGCCGCCGGACTGCAGGCTGCTGGCGGACTGGTCGACGTTAAGAGCCTCCAGGGAAGGATTGCCCTGCTGCTCGGCCCAAACGGACAAGGACAGCATGGCTACGAAGATGATGGTCATCGCGGCGAGTATCGCCCAGCCTTTACGCGTGTCGCCTACCATTCGACCGAAGGAATAGCACAGCGCCGCCGGGATGAGCAGAAGCGCCAGCATCTCCAGGAAATTGGAGAGGGGAGTGGGGTTTTCCAAGGGATGGGAGGAGTTAACATTAAAGAAGCCGCCGCCGTTAGTGCCGAGCTGCTTAATAGCCACCTGGGCCGCCGCCGGACCGACCGCAATCTCCTGCTGACTGACGGCCTGTCCGCCGGCGTCCTGTGTCGCTTGCACCAGCGCTGCTTCCTGTGACCCGCTAAAGGTCTGCACCACGCCCTGTGAAACGAGAATAATCGCCAGGATTATAGAAAGAGGCAACAGAACATAGAGAACGCTGCGGGTCATGTCTACCCAGAAATTGCCTATAGTTTTGGCGGAGTGCCGGACGAAGCCTCGTACCAGCGCTACCAGGATGGCCATGCCGGTAGCTGCGGAGAGGAAGTTTTGCACCGTGAGGGCCATCATCTGGGTGAGATAGCTCAGGGTGGTCTCCCCACCATAGCTCTGCCAGTTGGTGTTGGTGGCAAAGCTGACCGCCGTATTGAAAGCCAGGTCCGGCCTGACGGCGCTTAAATCCTGGGGAT
>CAYXOZ010000189.1:0-3026 GCA_964467135.1 uncultured Dehalococcoidaceae bacterium | reverse complement strand
CTCACCTTCTGGGCATGCTCCTCGCTCTCTTTGTCCCCCGTCACCACCTCTATCTCGCTGGCGCTCTTCACTCCCACCCCCAGCTCCGCCGCCCTCTTTATCTGGTCCTGCTCGAATATCTTGCCCCGGCTTACCTCCGGCGTCGTCCCGAGCAGTCTTAAGACCGCCACGCCCACGGCGTCTATCGCCACGCGGTCGTTGCCCGCCAGTATCACGTTAGCCTTCACCCGCGTCCCCACGTGCGGCCCCCCGTCCACGAAAGCCTCCACTCCATCTAATACTACCAGGTCGGTCTTGTAGGCCGTGTTTATCTCCGCTATCATCTCCCTCTGGTACTTCGAGCTGTGGAGCTCGTTCATGTAGGGGTATCCGCCTGCCGCGGCCGGTCCCAGACCCGGCGGCACCATGCCCACCGAGCACTTTAGCGATAGCGTGAAATGCCCGCCGAACTGGTGCGTCTTGAGGCAGCACGTCTGCACGACGCTCTCCGCCTCTCTGTAAATTTTGGGGAAGAGAAAGCCGTCCTTCCAGTGGCTGTCCTTGGGTTTCACTAAGACCCATCCCGACCTGTCCATCGCCTGTAAGTCCAGGATATCGAAACCCAGTTCTTTGGCCATTACGTAGATGCCCTTTTTCTCCATGTTGTCACGGGTGGTTGGCCCGGGCCCGCTGCGTTCCGCCAGCGTTATCTTTTTCGCGCCCATTTCCTTTAGTGCCAGGATGAGCGAGCGTAAAGTGTCGTTGTGGGTGGAGCCGGGCGCGGGGTCGGCGGTATTGAAGTTCGGCTTGAGAACGACCGCTTTCCCTTTGACCGGATTGATTTTTAGCAGGTTGATGGCTTTCCGCGTGCCTTCGCTTCTGTTATCGGTGCGTACCAGGCTTATCTTGGTCATGGCGACTCCTTTTCGCATAGAGGTTTATATTTAATGTTAAGACGGCAGTGTATCGAGTGTCAAACCTGTCATTCTGAGGAAGTCCGGACGCCGTCGGGACGACCGTGAGAATCCGCCTCTCAATCGTCATTCCGGCGAAGCTTGTCCCGTACTCGATACGGGAGCCGGAATCCAGAGGGCGCCGGAGGGGTTAGTCACTTGCTACTTGTCGGTTGATACTTAATACCGCTGTTTACTTTATTCTTTTCTGCACCTTCGCCCACGACGGCGTGATGAGGAAGCTTTCCTCCATGTTGTCGACCATTCTCTTGAACTTGCTCATCGGCGCGGCGAATGTTAGCGTGTCCTTGTCCACGACCGGCCTCGCCGAGACGTCGAACATGCCGATGACCGCCCGTGGGCTTGCCGACTTCGTCTCCAGATAGGGGTATTGCACGATGCTGGCGCAGCCGCTCCCGAACGGCGTTATGACCATGTCCTGCTCTACTTCGTCGAAGCTGGCTAAAGTGAACAGTCCCGCGAGGATATCGGGTTTGGCAAAAAATATCACGACCTCCGGGCTGTCTTTAGCGTCCAGGTTGTCCCATCTTTTGAAGACTATATATTTGCCGGGGGCTTTCATCGCCGGCGCGTGCTTTTTCATATACTCTTTGACCATCTCCGGCGTTTTCTTGTAGCGTTCGCCCTCTAGCTTGCCGGGTATCCCGCACGACAAGAAGTATTCGAAGTCCGGCATGAGGTTCTCCGCGAAGCCCAGGTATCTCTTGCCCCCCGGGCACCCCACGCTATCAACGTCAAACGCCATCGGTTCCCCTTTTTGTATTTTGACCATCGCCCCGATGATGCACCTCGTCCCCGACCCCGCTTTGACCGCGGGGGCGTGCCCCGCTTCGTCCGTGTAATAAAACGTGATGGGTAGTTCGGCGTTGTTGAAGTATTTCCGCCAGAGTTTCAGGAACTTCTCTTTAAATGTTGCGTCCATTTATTCTCCCTCCTTGAGTTTCTTCCCCCATGTGCTCAGGTTAAACGGTCCTCGTTTCTCGCGGCACAGCTCGGTGAAGCCGCGCTTTTTAAAGAGCCTTTGTGCCGCCGTATTGGCCGCCAGAGTATCGAGAATCAGCTCCCGGTAGCCGAGTTCTTTGCCCCGCTCGATAAGTCGGCGGAACATGGTTTCTCCATAGCCTTTCCGCTGGCGGTCCCACCGCACCCGGAGGCGCTTTAGCTCCCCGCAGGTATCGGTGTATTTCCGTATCGCCCCGATGGCTACTATCTCCTTGCCCTCTATCCCCACCAGGAAATCCCCGCCGTTGTTGATGTACACCCCTTTGATGTCGTCGAGGTCAGTCCCCAGATTCGCTGCCGTCAGGGATAGCATTTCTTTCCGCTCGGCTTCCGTCATCATCTCGCCCATCTGCTTATTTCCCGCCGAATACAGCTCTTTAACGGCGTTGATATCCTTTGGCTGGTAGCGGCGTATCTTTAGCATTTCCTGTCAAAAAGAAGGCGGGCATGCTCCGCGTCTTTCGGTGGCCGCATGCCCGCCCTGCCTTGACTAACGCCTTGGTTTGGTAGGATTATTCTTGCCCACGATGGTGGAGTCGAAAGTGGGCGCGAACATGATATGCCCGAACATGATCGGTTTGTCCACCCTCTTGAAGTTGAGCGGGCAGTGCATCAGGTTCCCCGGGACATATACCCAGGTTGTGGAAGTAATAATGTGTGTCTCCGCGTCCTTACCCTCACCCATCGTAAACTCCACTTCCGCGCCGAACTCTTTAAAGTTCATCGGGTCTCCGCCGATGAAGTACAGGATTTCGGCCACCCGGTGCCTGTGCCCGTCGGGTATCATTTTATATGGTCTATAGATGGGGCGCAGCACCTGTGTCAGCGGCTCGTCCCAGCCTTTTTCCGTCATGGACTCTTTCTGCCCTATCCCGATGTATACCGGCGCGTCGGGAGGGGTCCCCGGGTGAATTATTCCCCACGGTTCCTTTAAGAAATATTTATCGTATTTTCCTTTAGCCATTCTTTCCCCTTCTCTCCATTTATCGGATGAGATAATTTCCCGACCGCTAACCGCTAATCTGAATTTTAAGCTATTATATATCATCGGCAGGGGGTTTGTCTTGTTTC
>CAYXOZ010000188.1:0-3026 GCA_964467135.1 uncultured Dehalococcoidaceae bacterium | reverse complement strand
TCGCCGCCGCCCCCCCTAACTTTACTTACGACGTGCCACCACCCTGACGAGGGCGAAATAACGTCCGCCATCGGCCTCCAGCACCTCTTCTTCTGATGGAAACTTCAGCGTCCCGGCCTCGCGGCAGGCTTTTTCGTACTGGAGCCAGTCTTTGACGCCATCCGGCATCACATCCGCCTCCACGTCTTTAATAACGCTCAGCTTTTCCCAGTGCTTCTGCCACCATAGGGCGGTATGGAAGCACCAGCACTCGTCAACCCAGAAAGGGCGGCCGCCTTCCCGCGGCCGGGTAAAGTGCTCCGGTATTTTCCCCCTTATCTCCCGCGCCAGCCCCGGCACAACGATGCCGATTTGCCCGCCGGGACGCAGGAACTCATGGAAATAAGACAGATAAAGGTCGTCCGTGCCGTAGTATTGATAGGAGTCCAGCGACACTATCGCGTCGAAGAACGCCTCCGCATAGGGCAGCGCGCGCGCCTCGGCATGAATCGGATAGACCAGCTTTTCCAGTCCGGCCTCTTTAACGCGCTGCCAGTTCTCCGCGGCGCTTATCCAGAGGTCGTTGGCCCAGACCTGAACACCGAACTCCCGGGCGAGGAAGATGGAGCTCAAAGCCTTGCCGCAGCCCATATCCAGCACGCGCATGCCGGGCCTGAGCGCCATTTTTTCACAGAGCCACTCCGTCAGCCAGAGGACGTTAGGGCCCATCCAGCCCTTCAAGACCCATTCCGGGTCGTATTTGGCCGACCGCGGAAAGCGGTCGTTTTTTAAGAGCTCTTTCATTCTTTTTTTGGTTATGGTCATCGTTGCCCTCCTTTTATAAAGTCTACTTATCAAGAAGCCCGTCGAGGGGAAAAGGCGGCTGGGCTACCGGCCGCACCGCCAGCGACAGCAGCGCCAGCTCGTTATCGTCCCCGGCGATTCTATTCTCTTTTAAAGCGCCGCAGGTGATGCAGCGGTGGATGATAACCCACTCCTTCCCCCGCCGGACGGATATGGCGATAGGCTCCATGACGCCGCCGCAGGATGTAGCGCGGTCGCCCGCCTGCTGGTCTAAGTGTACGCTTCTCAAGCAACACGGGCAATGGTTGCGGTGAGCCGTGCCGGGAGCCGTCGCGCTCACATTCCGCCCGCAATACCGGCAGGTGAATTGCTCTGCTCTAGCTTTATCTTTAGATTTAGCGTATTTTTCGTCCATGAAATAGTCCTCAATATAGATTTATAAAGAAAACAAAAAAACCGCGGGACTGTCACACCCGCGGTTAGCAAGAGGCTATTAGTTCTTTATTTTCGTGTCATAATAAAAAGCCGCTCCCGGAGGAACGGCCGGCTTGATTAGCCGGATTCCCGCCGGGGTGTGACAGTGCTATAGATTTAGATGACTTGAGCTGACGTAAACGCCCCACTTTTCGCTTTGAATTTCGGGGTAATGATAGCACGCGTCTAAGAATGTGTCAAGCTTAATGGTGAAGGGTTCTGTTTTTGGTTGTCTTTGGTCACCTCACCCCTTTATCCCCTCTCCAGCCGGATTCATCGGTCATAGTCGCAATAAATTTCTGGCTGGAGAGGGGAATAAAAGAGAGAGGGGCGCAGCCCCCTCTCATATTCTTTCCCCCTATCAAACAAATATCAAAAACGAACCTGCACAATAACCCAGTTTGAGAGGGGGACTAAGGGGGTGAGTATTGATAATAAAAGAACATGTAAAAAGTAAATTATGAGTCTCCATTCGAATATATTCGATTGTTTGTGGTATTGTATTAATGTCCCACAGAAAGATTGAAACATGATTCGGCAATCCCGCGTTTTTTACGGCTGGTATATCGTCGGCGCCATGATTATCGCCATGACACTGGTCTACGGCATCAGGACCTCTTTTTCCGCTTTTTTCCCCCACGTCCTCGACGAGTTCCACTGGTTCCGCGGCAGCACCGCCGTGATGCTCTCCCTGAATATCTTCGTCTACGGACTCTCAGCGCCCGTCGCCGGCAGCCTGGTCGACCGGTGGAAGCCGAGGGCGGTGGTGTTCATCGGCATAACGCTGCTGGCGCTGTCCACCGCCGCCTGCTACTTCGCCCGCGAGCTCTGGCATTTTTACCTGCTTTTCGGCGTCGTGGCACCCATCGGCTCCGCCTTCTGCGGCTCGCCGGTCCTCAATACCGCCATCATCAACTGGTTTAAAAAAAGGCGGGGGCTGGCGCTGGGGCTGGGCCAGATAGGGGGCGGCCTGAGTTTCGTCTACGTCATGCTCGTCGAGTGGGTCAGCAGCCGGTGGGGCTGGCAATTTTCCTTCCTGGTGATGGCCGGCCTGGTGGTGGTCGTCCTGCTGCCGCTTTACTTCACTTTTTACTACGTTCGCCCTGAGGATAAAAAGATGAAAGCCTTCGGCGCCGATGAGCTCCAGACCGCGGACGCGGCGGGAAACGCCCATCCGGCGGTACCCGACTGGACGCTGCGGAAAGCTTTCGGGACCTACCAGCTCTGGCTGCTCGTGTTCGCCGATTTCTGCTACTGGGGCATCGGCAACTACCTGGTCATCGCGCACCAGATAAAGTTCGCCGAGGACGCAGGTTACGAAAGCACCATGGCATCATCCATCTTAGCCCTGTTCGGCTTCGTGTCCATCCTGGGACAGGTCGGCGCTTATGTCTCGGACTTAATCGGCCGCGAGAGGACGGCGCTGATGGCGGTAGTCCTGCACATCGGCGGCTTCATAGCCCTGATGTCCGTCCGGGACGCCTCTCAACCATGGCTGCTCTATATTTACGCCATCGGCGCCGGCTTCGCCACCGGGATGTTTTCCCCCACCATCATCGCGGGCGCGGCCGACATTTTCCACGGTAAAAACATCGGCGCGATATCGGCGCTGCTGCTCACGGGGGTGGGTTTCGGGGGCGCGATCGGGCCGTGGCTCGGCGGCTATATCTTTGACGTCTCGGGCAGCTATCACGTCGCTTTTATCATCAGCACCGTCGCCATCGGACTGGCCGGCATCAGCCTCTGGATAGCCGCGCCGCGACATGCGA
>CAYXOZ010000187.1:0-3030 GCA_964467135.1 uncultured Dehalococcoidaceae bacterium | reverse complement strand
ACCAGGCCCAGGTCGAAGCTGGTGCCGCCCATGTCGCTGACGACGATGTTGTCGTACCCCAGTATCTTGCCGACGTTGGCCCCGCCGATGAGTCCGGCCACCGGTCCCCCGTTGAAAGTCTGGATGGCCGCCGTGCGGAAGACCTCCGCCATGCCGCCGCTGTTATGCACCATCATGATGGTCTTCTCGTAGCCGGAGTTGCGGAGCTCGTCGCCGGTGCCGGAGATTTGCTCCCACATGGAGTAGTGCAGGTAAGCGTTCAATATCGTGGTCACGGTACGCGTGTATTCGTTCTGTTTCGGCGTCACCTCCGAGGAAAGCACCACCGGCATGGCTCCCAGGTAAAAGTCCGGGTACTCTTTGCGGATAATCTCGGCGATACGCCTTTCATGGGTGGGATTGGCATACGAGAAGAGCAGGCTGACGACGAATCCCCGGGCGCCCCGGTCCACCAGGTGTTGCAGCTTCTCCAGGAAATCTTCCTCGTCAAGGGGCCGGATTATTTCGCCTCGCGAATTGACCCTTTCTTTAACGCCCACGGTCATATCTCGGGAGATGAGCGGCTCTGGCTTGACGATGCGCGCCAGGTTCCTGATTTCTCTGAAAGTCAACTGGTCCGACCACGAAGCCCCCTTGCCGATGGGCACGATGTCTTCGAAGCCTTCCGTGGTAATCAGCGCCAGCCTGGGGCCCGTATGCTGTAATAATGTGTTCATGGCGATGGTCGTGGAATAGCGGACGACCTCGGTGCTGCCCAGCAGTTCCTTGACGGAAATGCCGAGCATGGCTGCCGCATCTTTGACCGCCCGCATGAAGCCGACCGAAAGGTTATAGCCGGTGGTCGGCGTTTTGGTAAAGATGGTCCTGCCGTCATAGCTCAGGAAAAGGTCGGTAAACGTTCCGCCGATATCAACATCAAGGGAGACTTTCATCAAGCGCACCTGCCTTTTATTTCTTATCACCCGCCAGGTATTTTTCTTTCAGTTTATCGATGTCCAGCTCGAGGTCATGGGTAACGGGGTGGCCGGGTGGCAGCATTTCGTTTTCCACCATAACCCCGCAGCCGGGACAGTAAAACTCCACCAACATCGCCCAGGTGGCTTCGGGCGCGAAACTGAACGGACCTTTTACCGGCGAGTTATATATGGTATCCAGGTCTTTTCTGATATAGACCCGGCACCCTTTTTTATAGTTTTCCCTGGCGGAGATGAGCTCATAGCCGCAGCGGTTGCAGCACCAGAGTTCTTTTTCCAGGTCGATGTCCAGATATTCGGTTATCTGCCTCTTGGTACCCATCCGTTCCTCCTTCTCAGGCCGACTCGATTAAACCGTTCAAATAATTATCTACGGTATATTTCTTGCCCCCGGGAATCAATATCGTGGTGTCATCGCTCTCGATGATAGCCGGCCCTGTAACGACGTTACCGCAGGCGAGCTTCGACTGGCCGTAAATGGCCGTCCGGGTGAAACTGTCCTTCCAGTAGACATCCCGGTGTCCTTTTAATGCTTTCTCCGGGTCCTTCTCCGCGAATTTATAGGTAGCTAATTTCGGGTGAGAGGTAGGGCTGGTCGCCCGCAAACGAAAAAGACGAATTATCAGTCCATCGGTACGACTGGAATTATTCTGCCGGGTAAAAGCATCGAGAACCTTACCGACATCCTGGGGCCTTTCCAGCAAAGTTACCGGTGATTCCATGACTGCGTTGCTGTCACCTGAGGACGCTTCCAGCTCTAAAGAGAAGGACACTTTTTCCGGAGGGAACCCCTCCCCCCTCATGTCCTTCAATACCGAGTCCATCAGCCCTTGCACTGCTTTATTAAATCCCTTTATCTGCGATTGTTTTCCCTCGCGCTTGAGGGACAGCTTCGCCAGGGACTCATAGGTGTGGAGGACATCCGCGCAGGACGAACCGAAGGCGCTGAATACGGAACTGAAGCGGAAGCAGTATATCCGGGGTATGCCAACCTTATCGGCGATGCCGCAGCAGTAGGTACTGCCGGCTCCCCCGAAAGAAAAGAGGACGAAGTCTTTCGGGTTATATCCCCCGGTCTTTATCAGAGTACTGATGTCCTCGGCGCAAATATCTTCCATGGCCTCCGTGATTAATCGGCCGCACGCTTCCATGGAAATGCCCAGCGGCTTGGCCAGTTTTTCTGTGATGACTTCCCTCGAAAGACCCGCGTCCAGCTTGCGCTTGCCGCCCAGGAAATAGTCCGGGTCGATATACCCCAGGACGACACAGGCATCGGTAGAAGTCGGCTCCTGGCCGCCCAGCCCGTAGCAGGCCGGACCGGGCATGGCCCCGGCGCTGTCCGGGCCCACCTTTATCCTTTTCTTGTTTTCCGGTCTGGCTATCGAGCCGCCGCCCGCGGCCGTCGAATAGACCTCGATAACCGGCAGCTTCACCGGTATTCCCTCCAGTATGGCCTCGCGTTTGTAGCCATGTCGTCCGTTGATCATCAGGCTGATGTCAGCGCTGGTGCCGCCGATATCCAGGCTGGCCACGTACGGCAGGCGGTACAATCGACTCATATATTCGGTGCCAAGCACACCGGCCGAGGGCCCGGAGTTATGGGTCATGATGGCCGTTGTCTTGGCCACCCTGGCCACGCCCCCATCGGCGTGTACCACCAGAAGCGGCTTGCGGTAGCCTTGCTTTCTGACCTCATCTTCGGACTTATAGAGGAACCGGACCATATCCGGATGGAAATAGGCATTGAGCAGGGCTATGCTCGTCCGCGAAGCCTCGTCATCGGTAGCGCTGACCTCGCTGGAGAGCAGCAGCGGCACGGCTCCCAGATAGTGCTTGGGATAATCGTCTTCGGCTATCTCCCTGACCTTCAGCTCACCGGTCGGGTCCAGATGGGCGCGATGGAGGCTGACGACAATCATCCTCGCCCCATGTCCCAGAAGGCGGCGTATGGCCAGCCTCACCTGCTCTCTATCCACGGAATCCTTGCCCGGCGCCTCATCAATGCCGACAACCATCCCGGCGGGAACGATGAAATCGAGCGCCGGACTCCTGGCGG
>CAYXOZ010000186.1:0-3058 GCA_964467135.1 uncultured Dehalococcoidaceae bacterium | reverse complement strand
CCTGAGGCTGGTCGCCGGTCATACGGAAGTCGGAGACGATTTTAAACTGCGGCATGATAGTATTATAGCACAGAGGTTCTAGAAGAGGTAGGGCGCGCATGAGTTATAAGGGGTAGTTTTTCCGGCTTTTACGGTTTCCGAGGCTTTTCGTCAGTATCTTCCAGCGGCACGAAGGTCCGGAATCTATCCGGGGGAAATATAGTCGTTCTTCCGGGTTCTGCATAGTCCCGCTGCTTTTCCGAGGGATTTTTAGGCTTTTTTGGTTTTTCCAGATTTTCATCAGTATCTTCCAGCGGAACAAAGGTCCGGGGTCTATCCGGGGGAAAGTCAGTCGCCGGTTTTCCAGTCGCCGACCGACCCGCTGGTTCTTCGGGGATAAAGGGTTTGGTATGGTCCCGCTGCTTATGAGGGGTGAGCGGGGGCAAACCGGTATCTTCCCGTTTTGGTGCGAAATCAAAACCGAGCTGTACCTTTTCCGGGGCAGTTTTGGCCGGATATTTCTTTTCGTACTCTTCCCGGCTTAATGATTCACAGGAGGTTACGCGGTTGTTTTCAATGGTGATAGCAAAATACTCGTGGCATTTCCAGCACCGCCGCGGGCCGGAATAACTGGTATCGATGAGAGAAAGTTTAGCTACCGCGCTGCACTTGGGACAGACGATCCTGGTCGTGTTCAAGCGAATTTTTCCTCCTACTCTCAACTACCTATTTTCAGAAAGGCGAGGACCTCGTTGACGTCCGGGAGGGAAAGCACCTCATAGACCTTGACCCAGGCCACTTTGCCCTTTTCGTCCACGATAACGTTGGCCCTCTCAGCGGTGCCGTGCTTATCGCGGAAAAGCCCGTAGGCCTTAGCTACCGCGCCGGTGGGCCAGAAATCCGATAGAATCTTAAGGTCTTTAAGCTTCATGTCCCGCGCCCAGGCTTCCTTGGTGGGCAAGGAATCGACGCTCAACCCGACCGGCACGGTATTCAGCCTGGTAAAGTTATCATAATTCACTTCCAGGGAGAGCATCTGCAAAGTGCAGAAACCCGTCCAGGCCAGGGGGTGAAAAGAAAGCAGTACCCGTTTGCCTTTCTGCGCCGATAGCGTGAATTTGTTCGCGCCCTGGTCCCTCAGGGTAAAATCCGGGGCGGTCTCCCCTACCGTAATGGGTTTAGTCCTTTCGACCATATGACACCTCCGAAAAGCTATTTTTTCTGGTGTAATTTCTCGAGCTCGGCGCGAAGTCGGGCGGCCTCGGGGTCGGCGGGGGCGCGGGAAAGGCGGTCGCAGAGCCTTTTATTCAGAGCGGGGTCGATGATATCACCGGCATCACAATATTTCCGGGCGCTCTTTTTCGCGGTTTCCAGCAGGGCGGGGTCAACGACGAGGTACTGGAGCGCCACGACGGCGAGCGCCAAAGAAATCAGGACAGCGACAGAGAGGGCGGGGACCTGCCCGAGGAAGGCGATAAAAGAGAGAGTGATGACGGCCGCAACGGCGATAATGATGACGATGGCGATGACCCATAACCTACGTGACATGGCTGCCTCCGATACCCCTGTTATTTAAGTATATAACTTTGATTTAAGAATAACCAATAACCAAGATACAATAGCCAAATCAAAAATCAAATCTCAAAAGCCAAAAACACAGACCAAATGCCAAAAAAACACAAGGGCGTTGAAGAGGGGTAAAGCCCCTCTTTCTCTCTCGTCCCGGGGGAAAAGGAGAGGGGCACGGATTCTTCGCGGTGCTCAGAATGACATGACGGGATAGAAGCTTTAAAAATTGGCCTGGATAAAGTCTCTTAGATATATCAGGGCGTGGTTGATGGTACGCCGGGCGATAAGCTGGGGATTGCCCGGGTAGCCGGTGGCGACAGCAGCGGTGTTTTTACCAGACGCCACCGCGATAAAGGCGTTCCTTTTAAGCCTGGCGCCGGTAGGCCGGTGACCGCTAATAGATATCCCGATATCGGCTTTAAACTGGCGGCGGGTCGTTTGAGCCATCTCTATGGCCGATGCCTCGCCAGTCGCGGCTTTAGTGGCAAGCACCATGCCTCCCTTGAAGTAAGGTTGACCGGAAAATGAGTGCGCCAGCAGGCCGCCGGTAAAATTCTCGGCGACGGCGAGGGTCAGCTTTTTCTCCCGCAGCAGTCCGCCAACGATATCCTCAAGAGTATCGCTATCAGCGCCCCAGATATATTTATCCAGTATTTTCCGGATATCCTTTTCACGGGCGAACAACATCGCCCCGGCCCCCGACTCCGTCGGCGCTTTGGCGGTAATACGCAGGTTAATGCCATCCGCCTTGGCGTAAAGCGCCAGCGTGGGATTAGCCGACTTCAGGAAGGGCGCCACCAGCTCATCGACTCTGGCCTCGGAAAGTCCCCAGGTCTTCAGCGTCCGGGACAAGATAATAGCGCCGCTCTTAGCTTTAAGTCGGGGCAAGACTATGTTCTGCCACATGGTCTGCATCTCGCCGGGGGGACCGGGCAGCGTCACGATAATGCGGCTATCTTTTTCCACCCACCAGCCCGGGGCCGTACCGGAGGTATTTCGTAACGCCTCGGCGGAAGTGATAAGAGTGGCCTGCTTGAGATTGTTGGCGGGCATCTCAATGCCGCGCCCCTTAAAGAAAGCGGTCAGCTCGCGGCGCAAAGAGGGGTCGACGGTCATTTTCTCCCCGAGCAGCCCTGCGATAACTTCCCGCGTTATGTCACCCTGGGTAGGGCCCAGTCCGCCGGTAATGATAATGAGGTCGGAGCGATCCCAGGCTTGTTTGAGGACACTGGAAAAGCGGTCGAAATTATCCCCTACGGTAGAACAATAATAGAGGTCGATACCCAGCGCGGCCAGCTGACCGGCGATGAAACAGGTATTGACATCCGCCACCTCTCCGAGGAGAAGCTCCGTGCCGCTGGTAATAAGCTCGGCTTTCACGACAACTATATTATCGGGGAAACGCGGCAAATGTGCAATCGTTAAATGAGACATTATTGTTCTGGCTTTATTTTAACTCACCCCCTTAATCCCCCTCTAAGGGAAATTTCTGGTTCCCGACTTTCGTCGG
>CAYXOZ010000185.1:0-3167 GCA_964467135.1 uncultured Dehalococcoidaceae bacterium | reverse complement strand
GCAAAGGCGGTCAAAGATAGCCGCGACGCCGGTTTGCAAGTGGTCGGCTATTTCATGCTCGGCTCCCCCGGCGAGACACCCGAAACGATACGGCAGACGATAGATTTCGCCAAAAAGCTGCGGGTGGATTTCGCCCAGTTTGCTGTGACCACCCCATTTCCCGGCACCGAGCTTTACGATATCTATATGCGCGGTAGAGAGAAAAGCCCCGCCTGGGAAAGCTTTGTCTATGCCGGGACGGATAACCCCACCACCCCCGTCTTCGAGAGCGACCATCTCACCCGCGCCGACCTCCAGGCCTGGACGCGTCGGGCTTACCGCCGGTTTTACCTCCGCCCGTCATATTTCTGGCAGCGACTGCGCCGCTGCACTTCCTGGGGTGAAATCCGGATGAACTTTAAAGGTTTTTGGATGCTGCTGCGGAGCGTCTAAGGTTCTCCTTGTGCCCACCGCCGCTTTGCCACATACTTCATGAAGTCGAGCTTTTCCAGTCGCTGGAAATTATGGCGCGCGTCCACCCAGCGCATGGTGCCGGAGCGGCACCTCATGGCGATGGACTGCGTCTGCGCGCCGCCGCTGAAGTAACGCACCCCTTTTAATAGGTCGCCGCTGCTGACTCCCGTGGCCGAGAAGAAGACGTCGTCGCCGGTTATCATGTCCTCGGTTTTATACACTTTTTCCATGTCTTCACCGGCGGCCAGGGCGGCTTTTTTCTCCTTTTCATCGCGGGGCCAGGCTTTGCACTGTATCTCTCCCCCGATGCAGCGTATCGCCGCCGCGGCCAGCACGCCCTCCGGCGTCCCCCCGATGCCCATGAGCACGTCTACATCCGTCTCCGGCAGCGCCGCGTCGATACTGGCGGAAACGTCGCCGTCGGAAATCAGTTTTACCCTGGCGCCGGCGTTCCTGATATCTTCCAGTAGCTGGGCGTGGCGGGGTCGGTCCAGTACCACTACGGTTATCTCCGTTATTTTCTTCTTCTTGGCGAAAGCGATGTTTTTAAGGTTTTCCGCTACCGGCGCGTTGATGTCGATGCAGCCTTTAGCCTCCGTCCCGGTCACGATTTTATTCATGTAGACGAAGTGCCGCGGACAGTGCATCGTCCCCCGGGCGGAAAGCGCCACGACGGATATAGCGCCGGGAAGCCCGCGCGCCGTTAAAGTGGTCCCATCGACCGGGTCGACGGCGATATCGACCCTGGGCGCGGAGCCGTCGCCGATTTTCTCCCCGATGTAAAGCATGGGGGCTTCGTCCTTTTCCCCTTCCCCGATGACCACGATGCCGTCCATGCGGACGAAGCCCAGCACGTTGCGCATCGCGGTTACCGCGGACTCGTCGACCAGGTTCTTGTCACCCCTCCCCAGGTAGCGGGCCGCGGACATCGCCGCCGCTTCGGTGACGCGCACTAGCTCCATGGCGATATTGCGTTCGATGGGCTGTTCGGCATTACCTGTCATCATGATGTCCGTACCCCTTTCTGCTGGTCGGGGCGAGTGGATTTGAACCACCGACCTCAGCGTCCCAAACGCTGCGCGCTAAACCGGACTGCGCTACGCCCCGTCCGTTAAAGTATAGCCGAGAGAAGCTAGAGACGCAATATACCGATATCAATATTACATTTACTACGATGGCCGGTGATAGCCTCACCCCTTTATCCCCTCTCCCGCCAGGATCATCGGGAAGAAACTAAAGATATTTATGGCTAGAGAGGGGAGTTTAAGAGAGAGGGGGCGAAGCCCCTTCTCGCGGTGCACTCCCCTTTTTTCAGGGGTGTCTAAGAGGGGTCACGACCCCTCTTCCATTCATTCCCCTCTCCAGCCAAATCATCTTTGATTATCATCAATCCCTCAGGCTGGAGAGGGGATTAAGGGGTGAGGTATGAACTATGAAGCGGATACGTAATTCTGAAAAAAAGAGGGGCCTTCGCCCCTCTCTAAAAGTTAATCGCTAACAGCTAATTGCTAACTAGTCCCGGCAGTCAGGGCATTTATCATAATCGCTTAATGGCGTCCCGGATATCTTCGCGATGTACTCTATCTGCTTTTCCGGCGCCCAGCACTGGCCGCAGACGGAGCACTTCTTCATCCTGAACTTCATCTCATTATGCGGCCATTTGATATACCGGGTGCCTTTAACGTCCTCAAATGAAATAGCGCCGGTGGGGCAGCTGTAAGAGCACGAGCCGCAGCCGATACACGCCTCGGAAAAGTCTTCGCTAAAGGGCGTGGTGAGTTCTCTCTCCGTGCCGCGCCTGGACAGGCTAATGGCCGCCACGCCGACCACCTCGTCGCAGGTGCGGGCGCAGTTGGCGCAGAGGATGCACTTGTTGTTGCCGCTCTGCTCCACGAGCCGCGTCTTTTCCAGCCCGAACTGCTTGGCCATGTCCCGGATTACTTCCGACTCCGGGCACCGGGCGAGCAATAGCTCTAAAAGCATCCGGCGGATTTTCCTCAGCCTTTCCGTGTCCGTCTGGACGGTCAGCCCTTCTTCCACCTGGTAAATGCAGGAGGTGACCAGTCGTTCCCGGCCCCTGGCCGTCTTTATCTCCACGAGACACAAGCGGCAGGCGCCGTAAGGGGCGACCGCTTCGTTTTCGCACAGGCTCGGAATATAGATATTATTTTTTCGGGCGGCGTGAAGTATGCTCATGCCCTCTTCGGCTTTTATGGCTCGTCCGTTAATCGTTAAATTCACCATCTCTTATCCTTATTTCCCTTCGAATTTACACACGCCGGCAGGGCATTTGTGGTCTTTGATATGCGCTTCGTATTCATCTCTAAAGTGGCGGATGGAGCTCATGACCGGATTAGGCGCCGAGCCGCCCAGCTGGCAGAGCGAGGCGTCGTAGAGGGTGGCGCAGAGCTCTTCCAGGAGCTGGATGTCCCCCTCTTTACCCTTCCCCTGCGTGATATCGTCCAGGATGTATCTCATCTGCCGCAGGCCTTCGCGGCAGGGCAGGCACTTGCCGCAGGACTCCCCTTCCAGGAACGTGGTGTAGTAGCGCGCCATGTCCACCATGCAGGTCTTCTCGTCCATGACAATCATGCCGCCCGAGCCCATCATTGACCCCGCCCGGGTCAGTTCGTCGAAATCAACGGCGAGGTCGATGAGGCTTTCCGGAATCATGCCGCCGCTGGGCCCGCCGGTCTGCACCGCTTTGAATTTCC
>CAYXOZ010000184.1:0-3172 GCA_964467135.1 uncultured Dehalococcoidaceae bacterium | reverse complement strand
AGTTTTTTCGCCATGGCGGTTATCCTTTTAGCCCAACCGGCCATTTCTTTATCGGGATAAAGGCTGGAATAACGGCTGTCCCTGCCGTGAAACCTGATATAGGCGAAGTCAGCCGTGGCTAGCAGGGGAGAGGTCAGCCCGGGCATATCGAACACGCAAAAGCCGGCACGGTGCCGGCGCAGTAAGTCATATACTTCCTCCGTGAACCATGATTCGTGCCGGAACTCGATGACGTGCTTCTGATTTCGGGGAAGCATGGCTAAAAATGCGGCGAGCCTATCGTCATCGCGTTGCAGACTGGGCGGTAGCTGGTACAGGAGGGGACCCAGCTTGTCTTTCAGCAGAATAGCTCCTGATATGAATTTGCCGATGGCTTCCTCGCAGTCTTTTAGGCGCTTGATATGCGTGATATAGCGGCTTACCTTTACGGCAAAGATGAAGCCGTCCGGCGATGAGTTGTACCACTTTTTGAAAGCCTCTTCCGATGGCAACCGGTAAAAAGTGTTATTGAGCTCTACCGTGGCGAAATAGCGAGAGTAGAACTCCAGCCAGTTAGTCTTGGGCAGCTTTTCGGGGTAGAACCGTTCGCGCCAGTCTTCGTAGTGCCACCCCGAGGTGCCTATATGATAACGCGCCAATTAGTTCTCCTGCTTCCATTTTACTCCGGCCCCCGATCTCTGACAAAATCCTGTAAGGTTCTGTTTGCTTTTGGTTGTTCGTACTGACCTCACCCCTGTATCCCCTCTCCAGCCAGATAAATTCAGCGATGTTTAAAGATATTTTGGGCTGGAGAGGGGAATTTAGAAGAGAGGGGGCGAAGCCCCCTCTCAAATTCTTTCCCCCTCGCAAACAATATCAAAATCGTATATATTAACGAAGCTGTTTGAGAGGGGGATTAAGGGGGTGAGCATAAAGAATCAACCATGTACAAACAATACAATCAAAAATATATTCAGCAGCTTGACCATTTCATCTTTTATCCGATATATTGAAAAAGGAGGAACACATGAAAACCGTCGTTCAGCTTGACTTTGATGGCACTATCACGGAAGAAGACGTTAGCTTTCTCCTGCTGGATAAATTCGCCGACGCCAACTGGCGCCAATATCTGGAACAATACACCGCCCGTAATATAACCGTCGGCGCTTTCAGTAAAAAGGTCTTTAGCATGATTACCGCCGGCGAAAAGACCCTGACCGACTTCGTTTTAAACAACCCTAAAGCCAGGACCCGCCGCGGTTTATGGGAATTGGTGGACTACTGTAAAAGGAAAGGCGTTAAGGTCGTCATCGTCAGCAACGGCCTCGAGTTTTACATAAAAGCTATCCTGGGGAAAAAAGGTATTACCGGTGTGGAAGTGCATGCCGCGGAAAGCGTTTTTTCACGTGCCGGTATGCAGGTGCGCTATATCGGGCCGGATGGTAATGAAATTGACAACGGCTTTAAAGAAGCCTATACGGACATGCTTTGCCGGCAGGGCTACCAGGTCCTCTATATCGGCGACGGCAGTTCGGACATCTATTCCGCGCGTAAGGCAAAGACTGTATGCGCTACGGGGCAACTATTGAAACTCTGCCAGTCGGAAGGACTAAACTGGTACCCCTTCGAGGATTTTCTCGATGTCCTTAAAGTTGTGCGACGCCTGGATTTGGATAAATAATTCCGATTAAATCCTGAGCGCAATCCCCACCGGGCAGTGGTCGGACCCCGTGACGTCGGCAAGAATAAAAGCTCTGGTTACTTGCGGCAGCAGGTTCTCGCTTACGAAAAAGTAGTCGATTCTCCACCCCACGTTCCTCGCCCGTGCCCCTGTCTTTATGTCCCAGTACGAATACTGGTCCGGCTCTTTATGAAACTGGCGGAACGTGTCCGTGTAGCCGTGCGCTACCCATTTGTCCATCCAGGCGCGCTCCTCGGGCAGGAAACCGGAAACTTTAGAGTTCTCTTTCGGCCGTGCGATATCGATTTCTTTATGGGCGGTATTGACGTCGCCGCAGACGACCAGTTTTTTACCGGCGGCTTTCAGGGAATCGGCATACTTGAGGAACACGTCGTAAAAAATCATCTTATACTTGAGTCTTTCCGGCCCCTTTTTCCCGTTGGGGAAATAGACGTTAAACAGGGTATACCCGGGATACTCCGCGATAATCACGCGCCCTTCCAGGTCGAGGTCCCCTTTCCCGAAATCATACCGGACTTCTACGGGCTTTTCTTTCGTGAATATCGCCACTCCGGCGTACCCTTTCCTCTCCGGGAAATTCCAGTAGGTCTGGTAGCCCATCGGTTCTTTAAGGTCGCCGTCAAGCTGGTCGGTATTAACTTTAGTCTCCTGCAAACACAGCACATCCGGCGACTCTTTACGCAGCCATTCCAGGAAGCCCTTGTTCTTTATCGACCTCAGGCCGTTGACATTCCAGGAAAGCAGTTTCTTTTCAGGCATCGTGCGCCTCCCGTTTGATAACGGATGCGTATATTTATTATACTTTTATCAGGGCAGAAAATACTAGGGAAAGGCGACTCTTGGATAAAGTCCTGACCAATCTCACCGTCGGCGGCCCGGTTAAAGTCTATGTCCGGGACGGCAAAATCGTTCGCGTGCAGCCCCTGGTCCTGGACGCAACGGACGCCGCCTCCTGGACGATAGAAGCCGGCGGCAAGCGCTTTACGCCGCTGCGCAAGGCCTGCGTCTCCCCGTTTACCATGGTGGAGAAGGCGCGCATCTATTCGGACGCCCGCCTTAAATTTCCCCTTATCCGTGAGGACTTCGACCCCGCTGGAAAACGTCACCCGGAAAACCGCGGCAAGTCCGGCTATCGCCGCATTAGCTGGGACAAAGCCCTGGACATTGTCGCCACTGAAATGAAAAGGATTAGGGCGGCTTATGGCCCCGAGGCAATCATGTCCCGCGCTTCCTCCCACCATAACTGGGGTAACGTTGGCTACCGCACCTCCACCTGGGCGCGCTTTTTCAATATGATCGGCTTCACCGATGTCATGGATAACCCGGATAGCTGGGAAGGCTGGCATTGGGGGGCGACCCATGTCTATGGTTTTTTCTGGCGCTTGGGTATGCCGGAGCAGTATGACCTTCTCGAGGACGCTTTAAAAAACACCGACCTTATCGTGCACTGGGGCAACGACCCCGATTCTACCCGCGCCATCTACGGCGGGC
>CAYXOZ010000183.1:0-3200 GCA_964467135.1 uncultured Dehalococcoidaceae bacterium | reverse complement strand
TCGTAAATCTCCCGCGACTTTATCCCGACGACCCTGTTTTCAATATGGTCGATGCGGCCGATACCATGCTTGCCGGCGATTTCATTGAGCTTTTTAATCAGGTCGATGCCCTGCATCGCCTTACTGTCGAGACTTATCGGGATGCCCTTTTCAAACCCGATTTCCAGGTACTGTGCCTTGTCCGGCCCGTCCGCCGCTGATTTTGTTAAGGTGTAGGCATCGGCGGGGGGCTCCGTCCAGGGGTCTTCCAGGGCGCCGCACTCGATGCTCCTGCCCCACAGGTTCTCGTCTATGGAATACGGAGAGGAGAAGGTAACCGGGACCGGTATGCTGTGTTTTTTAGCGTAAGCGATGGTCTCTTCGCGGGTCATGCCCCACTCGCGGGCGGGCGCCAGGATTTTCATCTGCGGGGCCAGCGCGTTAATGCCCACCTCGAACCGCACCTGGTCGTTGCCCTTGCCGGTGCAGCCGTGGGCTATCGCCACCGCGCCTTCCGCTACCGCCGTGTCCACGAGCAGCTTTGCCATGAGCGGCCGGGATAATGCCGTCGCCAGGGGATACTGTCCCTCGTAAAGTGCGTTAGCCTGCAAAGCCGGGAAGATAAAATATTTAACCAACAGTTCCTTGCCGTCGATAACCAGCGCTTTCACCGCGCCGACTTTAAGGGCTTTTTGTTTGACGGCGGCAAAGTCCTTCTCGTTGCCGACATCTATAGTTACCGTGATGATGTCGACGTTATATTTATCGCGTAGCCATTTAATGGCTACCGACGTATCCAGCCCGCCGCTGTAAGCTAGGACAACCTTATCTGTCACAAGACTCCTCCGTCATAACCGCTAGCTCTTTCGAGTGAAATTGCCGTCTAGAAACTTGACGACCGCTGAAGAAACGCCGGGATAGTCCCAGGAGTAATGATGCCCGGGGGCTTTCAGCCAGCTTAAAATATCGCCGGGATTATCGTCCGCGGAGGTCAACCCGAACCAGCCTTTAAAGGTGGCCCAGACCATCGCTGGAACATTGCCGTAGCTGAAGGTATCGATGCCGCGTCCGTTGCTGTTCATCAACAGCGTTCTGTTCGACTCTTCCGGCTGGTACCAGAAAGGCGTCCCCGTCTGGATGCTGTAGACCTGCGTGTTATCTTTTAACATGCCCATCGTTTTGGCGGATATCACCGTGCCGGTGCTTTCACCCGCGATGATGACTTTCAGTTTCGGGAGATTTTCGGTGAGAAACTCAACCTGGCGGGACAGGTCCCAGGCTTTTTTCGGGTAGCGGGTGGCCGCCTCGAAAAACTCCTTTATCATCGGTTTTATACCGCGGTTGGTGCGTTGATAGTTAAGTATAATAGACTGGTAGCCCAGCTTCGCAAGCTCATTCTGTACCTCGTCGAGGATAGTGCACCAGCCGGGAGCTTCGTCCTTTATGTTCCACCCCCATCCCCCCGAGTTGAAAATAATGACGACGTCCGTCTCCCTGGCCTGAACGTACGTTGCTACCAGCCGGTCGACCATATTATCCAGCTTTTCCTGTTCATCGCCTACCAGTTCCCCGGCTTTTTGTTTGGCCGCGTCAAAAACAGCCTGCGGTACGGAAGAGCGGTCGTAAGTGAAAGGTTCCTGCAGTCCGATTTCTTTAGCCATGCCGACCTCTGACTCGAATAGCAGTATCAATGAGATTATCGTAAGAAAGATAACGGCCAGTAGCAGTACCACAATCCCTACTCTGCCGATTTTCTTTAACATTAGCTTCTCTCAGATGGTATTCTAACAATTATCGCCCGGTAATTCCAGAAAACACTTTGTCCAGGATACCGATAGCCTCATCGACTTCTTTTTTCCCGATAATGAGCGGCGGGACCAGGCGGATGGCGTTGGCCTTGACTTTGTTGACAATCAGGCCCTTTTCGAGACAGGCCAGCAGCATTTCCTGCGCCATTTCTTTATCGAACTCGATGGCCACGAGAAAGCCGCGACCCCGCACTTCGGTGATGAATGGGTATCTTTTCTTTAGCTTTATTAACTCTTCCATCAGGTACGCGCCGACCTTCTTCACGTTGCCGACCACGTCGTTAGCGATGATATATTTGAGGGTGGCGTAAGCGGCGGCGCTGGTCACCGGATTGCCCCCGAACGTGGAGTTGTGGTCGCCGGGCACGAAAACCGCCGCGCGCTCTTTAGCCAGTACCGCCCCGATGGGAATACCGCCCCCCAGCCCTTTGGCAAGGGACATGATATCCGGCTCGACGCCGTACATCTGGTAGCCGAACAGCGTCCCCAGCCGCCCGACCCCCGTCTGCACCTCGTCCAGTATCAATAATATCCCTTTCTGGTCACACCATTCCCGGACTTTCTTCGGGTAATCCTCGTCGGGCAGGTTGACGCCGGTTTCCGCCTGGATGAGCTCCAGCATCACGGCGCAGGTCTTCTCCGTCGTCGCTTTTTTTATGGCCTCGATATCGTTATTGGTAACGTTGATAAACCCGACCGGCAGCGGCTCGTACGGCGCGTGCATTTTGGGCTGTCCGCTGGCCGCCGTTAATGCCAGCGACCGACCGTGAAAAGAGCCGAGGGCGGTGATAATTTCGTACGCGCCCTTGAGCTTGAGGTGGCCGTAGCGGCGCGCCAGCTTGATGGCGCCCTCGTTGGCTTCCAGTCCGCTGTTGCAGACAAACGCCCGGTCCAGGCAGCTGTTTTTTACCAGCAGCTCGGCCAGTCGTAGCTGGGGGACGGTATAGTACCAGTTGGAGGTCTGCATCAGCGTCTTCGCCTGCTCGGCGAGCGCTTTGGTCACCACCGGGTGAGAGTGCCCCAGGCAGTTGACCGCCAGCCCGCAGACAAAGTCCAGGTATTCTTTGCCTTTATCGTCCCAGACCCGCGCCCCTTTACCCCTGACCAGGGTCACCGGCACGCGCACGATGGTCTGCATATAGTATTTCTTCTCAAGTTCCGGCCAGTCAGTCATTTTTTACCCCTCGCGATAAATATCAGCGGGCCATATATCAGAGCAAATGTCCTTTCGCCCGCTAATTGCTAATCGCTAACCGCTAATCGCTATTTATATATCGTCGTGCCTTCTCCACCGCCCTCGATTTCCCGCAGCAGGGCGTGAGGTTTTCTCCCGTCTATTATACGGGCAACGGCGCCCGCTTTTAAAGCCTTGAGGCAGGCGTTTATCTTGGGAATCATCCCCCCGACTATTTC
>CAYXOZ010000182.1:0-3250 GCA_964467135.1 uncultured Dehalococcoidaceae bacterium | reverse complement strand
CACCGCCAGGGCGCCGATGACCGCCAGCCCTAACCCCCGTTTACGGTTGACCGCCAGCCCGGTGATAAAAGCAATCGCCATGCCGACCCCGTAGCCAACCGCGATGCTGATAATCGGCCCGAACCAGCCGATATAAGAACGTAAAAAACCCCACGCCACCCCGATAACGAGGGCTGTTGCCAGGGCCGCGCCGACTGCCCGCAAATAGTAAGCTGGAGATATCCGAAAGGTGGGCAGGACATAGAGTCTGGCGCAGTCCCGGCACCTGGCGCCTACCGGGGTCGTCACCATGCACTTCGGGCAAATCGGTTTGCCACATTTGCCGCAGCGCAGGCTTGTCTCGACCTCCGGGTGGGTGGAGCAACGCACCGGCGCGGACTCAGCCATTACCGCCTTCTTTTTTAACTACGCGCTTCCGGTGAATCCAGGCTTTCCTGTCGCCGATATCACGGTCGTAGAGGAGCCGGTTCCAGAGCAGGCGCCCCATGCCGATGGTCCTGGCTTCCGCCGCCGGCTGGGCGGTGAGCCGCTTGATAATGACGATCAGCGTCATCGCCACGAAGCCCATGGTGACCGATATCTCTTCATGGAAAATAGCGCTGAAAACAGGCAGCATAATCATGCCGACGAGTATCGGTACCGGGGTGCGGTGGGTAAAGATAATCGTGATAATCGCCGCGGCAAAGAAGGCAACGCTTGCCCAGGGCGTTATATCGTTTATCAAGGGAAGAATGATAATGATGCCCAGACATGTAGCGATGCCCCTCCCCCCGTGGAAACGTAAAAAGACCGGCCAGTTGTGCCCGACCACTACTGCCAGCCCCACAGCGAGCTGCTCCCCGGCATCCAGTCCCAGGCGCCAGGCTATCAGCACCATCAGCATGCCCTTGAAAAAATCGAGCATGCCCACCGTCAAACCGAGCCTCTTGGAAGCGGTTCGCCAGAGGTTGCCGCCGCCGACCTGCTGCGTGCCGTGCTTGCGGAGGTCGACGCCGCGCGACCGGCCCGCCAGGTACGATAGCGGTATCGCGCCGACGAGATAAGAGGCTATTATCAACAAAATCCAGGTAATCATGGGGTCCACGAAAATAGCTCCTTATTTATAATATATAAACTTAAATCCGGGCCCGTTTGCCCGCCAATCTGATGAGCCGCCGCGCGGCGCTTACCGGCACCTCCACGCCACCAAGCCCCACCTCGTTGCTGTTTTCTATACCATGGAAATCGCTGCCGCCGGTCACGATAAGCCCGTATTTCTCCGCCAGCGCCAGGGTGGCTTTGGTATCTTCCGGGGTATTGTCTTTATAATATGCCTCGATGCCCGCCAGCCCGGCGCCTTTTAGCTCGGCGACGCGCCTCTCCGGCTCTTTCACGGTAAAGGGGTGCGCCAGTACCGGCAGTCCCCCGGAACGTAACACCAGGGCGACCGCTTCCGCCGGGGTCATTTTCTCCCGCTCGACGTAAGCCGGGCCCTCCCGCCCGATATACTTGTTAAAAGCCTCTTTAAACGACTCGATATAGCCTTTTTCCAGCATCGCCTGAGCGATGTGGGGTCGGCCGATGGCGCCGTCGCCGGCGATTTCCTGCACCCTCTTCCAATCAATATTTATCCCCAGTTCACCGAGTTTATCGACCATCCCTCTCGCCCTGCCCTCGCGTGAGGAGCGGAATTTCTTAAGCGATTCTCCCAGCTCTTTACTGGCGTAATCGATAAAATAGCCGAGGATGTGGATTTCACCATCGGGGACATCGGTGCTGACCTCCACGCCGGGGATAAAGGTCAGCCTTGGAAAAGCTTTAGCGGTTTGGAGAGCCGGAACGATACCATCCACGGAGTCATGGTCCGCCAGGGCGATATACCGCAGCCCCAGCGCCGCGGCCTGCCGGACGATTTCTTCCGGTTTATATTTACCGTCCGAAGCCGTCGAGTGAATATGCAGGTCGACCCGGCTCACGGTCCTGCCAGCTCCCGGTAGAGGCGTTCGATACTGGTTGCCTTGCCGCTTTTTTCGTCGACTTCTACCATGATAGCGGTAAAGACCGGCTTGCCCTTGCCCACCGAAAGGTGGTGGGGCATCATCGTGAGAAAACGCTGGATGACCCCCTCGGCTTCGTCGCCGATAATGGAGTCGTCCGGGCCGGTCATGCCGATGTCGGTGACATAGGCGGTGCCCCCCGGCAGGATACGCGTGTCGATGGTGCCGACGTGCGTGTGGGTGCCCAGCACGGCGCTGACCCGTCCGTCCAGGTAGCGCCCCATGGCTACCTTCTCCGAAGTTGCTTCCGCGTGAAAGTCCACGATGATGATTTTCTGCTTCGCGGCAAGTCTGTCGAGGAGCGCGTCCATGGTCCGGAAGGGGCAGTCGTAGTTGAGCATAAAGGTGCGGCCTATCAGGTTGACGACCAGGACTTTTTTCTTGACGATATAGCCTCGCCCCGGCACCCCGGCGGGGTAGTTCAGCGGTCGCAGGACAGGCACTTCCTCGTCGAGGTACGGGATTATTTCCTTCTGCGCCCAGATGTGATTGCCGGACGTAATGACATCGACACCGGCATCGAAG
This sequence comes from uncultured Dehalococcoidaceae bacterium, assembly GCA_964467135.1. Lineage (GTDB taxonomy): Bacteria > Chloroflexota > Dehalococcoidia > Dehalococcoidales > RBG-16-60-22 > JBFYTX01. The sequence goes on along the minus strand of CAYXOZ010000182.1, from coordinate 689 downwards.
AGCTCCTGCGCCGTGTCGATGGTCAGACCGAAGCCGCCGGCGGTATTTTCGCCGTTAGCGATAACCAGGTCGATGCCGTACTCCTTACGCAGGTCGGGCACGAAAGCCTGGACCGCCTGCCGGCCTGGTTTGCCGATAATGTCGCCGATGGCTAAGATTAACATTATTTTTCAATTGTCATTGCGAGGAGTCCCGATGCCATCGGGACGACGTGGCAATCTCACCCGGTGTATTTAGTCTATAGATGAGATTGCTTCGCCTCCCGACTTCGTCGGGATGGTCTCGCAATGACAGCCTCACTTGGCGTAGTCTACCGCCCGTGTCTCCCGGATGACGGTGACCTTAATCTGGCCGGGGTATTCCAGTGTTTCTTCAACTTTTTTCACGATATCCCGCGCCAGTCGCATCGCGCCCAGGTCATCTATGGCCTCCGGCTTGACGAGGATGCGCACCTCGCGGCCGGCCTGGATGGCGAAGGACTTTTCAACGCCTTTAAAGCTGTCCGCGATGTCTTCCAGCGCTTTGAGGCGTTTGAGATAGCTATCCAGCGATTCGCGCCGGGCGCCCGGCCGGGCGCTGCTGATGGCGTCTGCCGCCGAAGCGATATAGCCCCAGATAGATGTATCGCTGGTCTCCAGGTGGTGCTCGGCGACGCCCTTGAGCACCTCGGGGGACTTTTCCCACTGCTT
>CAYXOZ010000181.1:0-3381 GCA_964467135.1 uncultured Dehalococcoidaceae bacterium | reverse complement strand
TGTACTCCGGCGCCCGGCTGATGATGAACCGGCTGGGCATCGCCAGGGTGGATAAGGTCATCCTGGCGGGGGCTTTCGGCAGCTATATCGATAAGGAGTCGGCGGCGGTTATCGGGCTTTTCCCCGATTGCGATATGAAGAACGTCTACGCGGTGGGTAACGCCGCCGGGGATGGCGCCCGTATGGCTTTACTCAATACCGACAAGAGGGATGAGGCGGACTTCATGGCGCGGCGGGTAGAGTATGTCGAATTGACCGTCGAGCCCAATTTTAATAAGACTTTCACCGAGTCTTTGACTTTCCCGCACCAGGTAGATAAATTCCCGCATCTGAAACATCTCTTGCCGAAGAACGCTTAGTCGGGAGGCTGCTATGATTGCCGTCATCGTGAGGTTCGAGGTGAAGGACGAGGTAAAGAAGCTCCTCGCCGATACCAGTGTGGCCAGGCAGCATATTCAAAAGGTGGTCGAGGGCTGCCGTAAAACCCCTGGGCTCAAAGAAAAATATTTCATTATGGACCCCCAAACTTACGCCCAGGGCGCCATGCTGCTATGGGAAAAACGGGAGGATTTCGATAAATACCTGAAATCGCCCGAGTATAAAGCCACCGTTCTGGATATCTGCCAGGGCAAGCCGAGGATCGAGGTCTACCTGCACACCGCCAATCTCACCGACGGGGTGCTTTTTTAGATTGTATGGCGGTTTAATATATTTCTTCGCCCAGGAGCATCTGAAAATCCGGCTTCACCATCGTGCTCCATTTAGCCTCGAAATCCCGGAATTTCTTCGAAGGTGCCGCTTCCTTCCGGAATTTATCCATGTCTGTTATATGCAGGATGCCCGCGTATCTGTAGGGAATCTCACCCTTGGGTGAGCCCGTGATTTTCACGAGCTCGAACTTCTTGACTCCCGGCAGGCTGTCAAGCAGCGGGCCCTTTTCCATATCGACATATTTTTTATACTGTGCATCTGTGACGTGGTCGGCCAGGTTGTAGAGAATGATTTGCTTCGCCATATTTCTCCTTTCGTCGCGTGTCTCAAGATATTTTTCTGTTGACAGGTTAATGCTTCGGTGATTTTTTGTCAAAGCACTCACGATGTGATAATAGTCATTTGTCCTGCTCGAACCTACATGATAAACTCTATTATACGCATGAGCTACTCCATTATCGAAGATGACATGGCCGGCCTTGGAACTTACCGGACGGATTCCCAGCAAAAGCTTAACTGGAGTTCCGTGTTCGTTCTACCGGAATGGATGCAGGTCTGGCAACAGGCGTTCGGTGGACAGGCGGAATTGCGGATTCGGACCGTGCGGGAGGGGGATAAAGTCATCGGCGTCGCGCCGCTGATGGTAAAAGACGGTACAGCATTACTGGTAGGTGATACGGACGTGTGCGACTACCTGGATTTTATCGTCGTGCCCGGACGGGAGAAAGATTTTTTCGACGTGCTGCTGGAAGACCTCAAGAAAGACAGTATTAAGGCGTTGGATTTGAAGCACGTGCGGCCGGACTCTACGGTATTGACCGCACTGGCCCCGCTGGCGGAAAGCCGCCGCTTAAAGGTGGAGACGGTCAAGGACAACGTTTCGTACGAAATGGACCTGCCCGCCAGCTTCGATGCCTACCTGGAATCTTTGTCCACCAAGCAGCGCCACGAGGTGAGACGCAAGCTGCGGAGGCTGAACGAGGAAGGTAGTATCGAATACCGCTCTATCAACGATGGCCCGGCTTTAAATGCCGCCATGGACACCTTTTTTAAAATGTTCGTGGAAAGCCGGCAGGATAAAGCCGACTTCATGACGGAAAAAATGAAGTCGTTTTTCCGCTCGCTGGCTGATACGATGGCGCAGCTAGGTACGTTGAAACTCGGGGTACTTGAGCTGGACGGAAAGCCTCTCGCCGAGATTATGTGCTTCGACTTTAATAGCTGCATCTATCTTTATAACAGCGGCTACGACCCCGCCTACGTTTCGTTGAGTGCCGGACTCCTCAGCAAGGTCCTGGCGATTAAGGACAGCATCGAGAAAGGCAAAAAAAGGTTCGATTTCCTCAAGGGGGCGGAAACTTATAAATCCCACCTGGGCGGTAGGGAAGTGCCTTTATACCGGTGCCGGATCACGCTATAATTATAGTAAGGGATAAGAAAGGCTGATGGAACAGGATAAACTAAAAATCGCCATGCTCAGCGCCCATAGCTGCCCGGTCGGCGACCTGGGGGCTAAAGACACCGGCGGCATGAGCGTCTATATCAGGGAACTGGCCCGGGAGCTGGGCAAACAGGGGCATACCGTGGACATCTTTACGCGTGTCCACGACCCCGCCGACCCCCGTATCGAAGCGCTGGGGGAGGGGGTCAGGCTCATCCACCTGCGGGCGGGCAAAGAAGCGAAAATCCAGAAAATGGACGTCTACTTTTCCCTGCCGGAGTTTACCTTCAACCTGGAGAGTTTCTGGAGAGAAAACGCCCTCCGCTATGATATCGTCTATAGCCATTACTGGATGTCTGCCCTCGTGGGGAGGTACCTGCAACAGAAATGGCAGATACCCTACTTTGCCATGTACCATACCCTGGGGGCTATCAAAAATAACATTGGCATCGGGGAGAACGAGCCGGCGCTCCGTATCGTTTCGGAAAGAGACACGATAAACGACTGCCCGCGCATCATTGTCGCCACGGAGAAGGAAAAGCAGGACCTGGTATGCTGTTATGACGCCCTCCCTGATAAAATCGGCGTGGTGCCCTGCGGGGTCAACATGACGCTGTTCCGTCCCATTGATAAAGAGGTCGCCAGAAAAACGCTGGGGCTCACCGACCAGAAAATCCTCCTGTTCGTGGGGAGAATCGACCCGCTCAAAGGCATCGAGCAGCTATTAAAAGCCGTGCCTTTACTGAAAGAATACACTGGCCTCCGGCTGATAGTGGTAGGCGGGGACGAGAACAGTCGCGCGGAGCTTGTCGAGCTGCAAAAGCTGGCCGCTGCGCTCGGTATAGAAGACAAAGTAACTTTCCGGGGTCTGGAAAAACAGGAGCAATTGCCTTATTTCTACAGCGCCGCGGACGTCTGCGTGGTGCCGTCCTATTACGAGAGCTTCGGGCTGGTAGCGCTCGAATCGCTGGCCTGCGGCACGCCGGTGGTGGCGGCGGACGTGGGCGACCTGAAGAATATTATCAAACAGGGCGAGACCGGCTGCGTGACGGCGGATAACTCGCCGGAAAGACTCGCCTCAGGCATTTCCTCACTTTTATCCGGTCAGCTAAAAGACGCGGAGTCAGCCGTTTCTATCCGGGCGTCGGTCAGCCGGTTCGACTGGTCGAAAATCGCCGAAAAAGTCGCCGACCAGATGCGGGCGGTGCTGGACGAGCGGGTCGCTTCCG
>CAYXOZ010000180.1:0-3401 GCA_964467135.1 uncultured Dehalococcoidaceae bacterium | reverse complement strand
AAATTCTTTCCCCCTCGCAAACTGGTTACCTTTTCTCCCTTAACCATCCCGACGAGAGTCGGGAACCAGAAATTTCCTTGAGAGGGGGCTTAAAGGGGTGAGTATAAATGGGGTGAGTATAAAGAATCAACCATATGCAAAGAGTACTAAGAAAAGAGGGGCTTGCGCCCCTCTTCGACTCACTTTATGCTTTTTCGTTCTCTTACTTCGCGGCCGTCAGCTGCCTCTTCCTCTTGCCCTCGGGTTTTTCCATCTCCTTTTTTATCGCCAGGGACATGTTGCTGAGCTTGGCGGCATCGGTGAACTTCCTCTGCGTTGCCAGCTCTTCCTGCGCGGTGATGCGAATCATCCGGATGTCCGCCAGGACTTTCTGTATCTCTTCGCTCGCTTTCCGTATCAGTTCTTCCACTTCTCTCTGCGTGGCGAGCCGTGTTTTGAGCATGAGTTGCTGGGCTTCGCTGCGCGCCCGGGTGGCCGTCTCCTGCTGGTAGCGCAGGGCATCCGTTCTCAGTTTTCGGGCCATCTCGAGCTCCTGCTGCGCGCTCAACCGTATCCTCTGGACCACCGCCGCAGCTTCTTTTAGACTGCCGTAGTTGTCTTTTATGGGACTGGCGCTGGCTGAAGGTGGTATGGGCGTCTTCTTTAGCTGTCCCCCCGCGTTAGGTCGAGCGACCGTGCCCGGAGCTCTGGCCGGATTGCCTTTTTGCACTATGGTTTTCCTTACGTTTACCATTTCGGCGTTCCTTTACTGACGGCGGGCGTGGCCCGACCGCCCATTATTAGACTTTTTTTCAGGGTATTTCGATTAGATACTACATCCTGCTGGCATAGGACTGGAGATGGTTATCCCTGAATAATTATGGGTGCTAACCCCTAACTTTTATACTCTCCATACTCACACTCACACTCACCCTGTCACCGTTTCGTGTGTTTCCCCCCAACTTTCCGGTCTTCACCTGGCTCTCCTGTCATTCTGAGGAGTCCCGATGAAGTCGGGACGACGTGAGAATCTATTTTTCATTTTAACCAGAATACCGCCTCGTCTTTTTCCTCTCCACCATCTTCCTTATCCTGTGATACAATGGGATAGCATTATCAAAGGAGGTCTCACCTTGCCATCCTCTGAAATCCTTGGTCTGGTAGCCGGGGTGTTTACCACTTTCGCCGTCGTCCCGCAGATTATGCGTGTCTACAAGCTGAAAAGCGCCCGTGAAATAAGCGCTATTTTTACTTCCACCCTGCTGTTGGGTGTCCTTATCTGGCTGGCATACGGCATCGTCTTGGGGCTGGCGCCCCTTATTATCTGGAACTCCATCGGCGCTGTCCTGAACGGCTGGCTGCTGTATGCCAAGTTCCGCTACGGGCGGTAAGGGTCTGGCCATAAAAGAATACATCTGGCACCGTAAAAGTGGGCATGTAGGACTATTTTCTTAGAAAAATATCGTGTTACCCCATTGACCAATTGGCGCAAATGGGTTACACTGTTGGTATGTCCGGTTCTTTATTGGCTATGGAAGAAAAAATCTTCAGGTTTGCCCCTGACCGCAGGCGCGGCCGGCCGGCAAACTCCATCGGCCGTGTGTGGACATTTTTGTATTAGTTCATAACATTTCCCCGTTTTCTTTTTTGTTTTAAACATATTTTGGCATACACGCTTGGATAGGCGGGAGGGGATTTCACCTGAGCCTTTCTCTATTTCGGCGAGAGGGCGGATGGAGGGAGAAATGACGGACCGGTTTAAACAGTTGCACGCGCAGCTCGAAAGCGAGCACAAACGCTATGCCGAGGAGCTGGCGAAGCTGGAGACAACTGCCTCCACTTCCGAGGAGCGGCGGGAGGGCAGCCCTTTCGGCAAGCGCGAGGAGGAAGCCACCGAGACGATGGAGCTGGAAAAGCGTTTGACTCTGGAGAATCGTGTCCGCCAGGAGATGAGTGACATCGAGCGTGCCCTGGAGAAGTTTGAGAAGGGCACCTACGGATTGTGTGAAAATTGCGGCCAGCCTATTGACCCCGAGCGTCTGGAGGTGCTGCCGCAGGCGGCTTATTGCATGAAGTGTAAGGCGCTGCTGACGAAGAATGGCAAGGTTGCTCTCCCTCCGAGATAGCTGGCGGGGCTATGCCTTTGCCGCTATTGCTTTGTTCATCGTCATCGCCGACCAGCTTACTAAGTGGTGGATAAGGGCAAACCTGGCCCCCGGCGAATCGCTTTTCGATGCCGGCTTTTTCCAGATTGTTCACGTCCGGAATACCGGGGCGGCTTTCGGTATCTTCCGGGGTCATCCCCTGGTTTTTACGGTCGTCGATTTCATCGGCATCTTTGTCTTTTTGTTCCTGGTCCTCTTCCTGCGCCGTCGCTGGCCCTTGCTGGGGAGAATGTGGGTGCTGGCGGGTATCGCTCTCTTGCTGGGCGGCACCGTCGGCAATCTTATCGACCGCCTCCGCCTTGGCGACGTTACCGATTTCCTCGATTTTAAACTCTGGCCTGTCTTTAATGTCGCCGATTCCGCGGTGACCGTGGGCGTTATCATCCTCGTTTCTTGTATCCTTTTTCTTTCGAAATCGTCGGGAAGTCGCGTATGACTGCTCTGTATCGCTTGGTGGCTGATGTCCCGGGTTTACGCCTGGACAAGTTCGTCGGCGATAGGTGCCCCGGGCTTTCCCGCACCCGTGCCCGGCGGCTTATCGAGGAAGGCTGTGTTACCGTTAACGACCGCCCGGCTAAACCGAGCTTTACTTTGTCCATCGGTGATAAAGTGGATGTTTCCGTCCCCCCTGAATCCCCTCCCGACCTTTCTCCAGAGCCCATCCCCCTGAAAATTGTCTATGAGGACGCTGACCTCCTCGTGATTGATAAGCCGGCGGGTCTGGCGGTTCACCCCGCCCCAGGCCACCCTTCTCATACTTTAGCCAATGCCGTGCTGGCATATCTGCCGGCTCTCGCTGAAGACGTAGATTCGCTCCGGCCCGGCATCGTGCACCGACTTGATAAAGACACGTCGGGACTTATCATCGTGGCGAAGAACCGCGCTGCCCACGAAAACCTCTCCGACCAGTTTAAATCGCGTTCCGTCGCCAAGTCTTATATCGTGCTGGTGAAGGGTAAATTGTCGCCGGAAAGCGGCGTCATCGAAGCTGCTATCGGCCGCGACCCGCGTAATCGCCAGCGCATGGCGGTGGTCGCCAGGGGCCGGGAGGCCCGCACGGAGTACCGTGTCATCAAATACATTGCTGATTATACTCTGCTGGAAATCAAGCCGCGTACCGGCCGTACCCATCAGATTCGTGTCCACCTGGCCGCCATCGGCTTTCCGGTCGTCGGGGATACTACCTATGGCATTGCTTCTCCGTACCTTTCCCGCCAGTTCCTCCACGCCAGCCGACTCGGCTTTAGCCTCCCCTCC
>CAYXOZ010000179.1:0-3403 GCA_964467135.1 uncultured Dehalococcoidaceae bacterium | reverse complement strand
GGGATTTGCGGGTCGTCGTACTGGAAGCAGATGACCTTGCCCCGCACGTAGGCGCGGTAGCACTTATAGAAGTTGAGCAGCTTTAGTAATTCTTTGTCGCCGCTTTCCCTGACATAGGCTTTGATGAAACCATTTGCGAGGTCGCTCCGACCGTAGTGGTCGAGGTCCATCGCCAGGAAAGCCACCTCCGCGGCGACGTCGGTATACCGGAGCCTGTCGATGAACTCGATGCAGTCGTAAATGCAGATACCGATGTTTGAGAAACAGATGTGTGCCGCATGGAGGTCGCCGTGGCAGTCCCGCACGCGTCCTTCCGCCATGCGTTTGCGGAAAAGCGACTCGTTGTTTTTGATGAAGTCCTCGGTGTAGGCTTTGATACGCCGGTAGGTCTCCGGCTCGATAATAATATGGAAATATTTGTCCGTCTGTTCGAAATTTTCCGAGGTGTTTTTAGTTACGCCCTCGATGCCGCCGATGGCTGTAATCTCCGGGCTGGTGGCCGCCCGGCGGTGGAAGTCGGCGACGGTTTTCGCTACGTCCTCGACCATTTTAGGAGTTACTTTGTTTCGCTTGAGCAGCGCGTCGAGCATCCTGTCCTGGGGCAGTCGGCGCATTTTAACGGCGTATTCTAACGCCTCCCCTTTTCCCCCCAGCATATAGCGGCCTTTTTCTCTGGTTACCGGCACGACCCCGAGGTAGGCGTCCCGGCAAAGCCGCCGGTTGAGCTCGACCTCTTTCCGGCAGAGGGTGTGCCGTTTTTCCAGCGTGGTGTAATCGAGGAAGCCCATGTCCACCGGCTTTTTGATTTTATAGACGTATTCCCCGGCGAGAAAGACGTAAGATATCTGCGTCTGCACCAGTTCGACTTTTTTCGGGGGCTCGGGATAGGCGCGGGGGTCGAGCAGGGCTTTTATCAGCTCGGGCAGTTCGGACATTATAAATCCTAAATTCTGAGCACTAAATCCCCAACGCTAAATTCTCAATTGGGAAATTTGAATTTGTTTAGAGTTTAGATATTAGTATTTAGAGTCTATTTTTTGGCCGTTTTAGCTTCAGCCTGTCTCTTTGCCTTGGCCCTTTTCGCCGCTTGCAGGTGCTTGTGCCAGGCGTTTTTCTTAGATTTGTTCATCTTTAATACTATAGCCTAAATCAGCCTTTCCCGCCAGCCCCCCTTTGTAAGGTGCTATTTATATTTGGATTCTGGCTCATAACCTCACCCCTGACCCTTCTCCAGTCAGCGCCATTTAAATAGTCTTCTCCCCCTCTTGAACAATATAAATATCGAGTCTTTTAAATGAATCTGTTCGAGAGGGGGATTAAGGGGGTGAGTGTACGAAATTTAAATGAACGCAAGCACTATCGTAGCAAAATGAACTCTCTTGATAACCTGAGGTCAGGACAGGCGAGGCCTCTCCGGATTTTTCCCCTTTAAGATGTTTTCCCCCCTCTGCCGGAAAAGCTCCTGTACCAGCGGGTCGGTAAAGATATAGAAGGTGCCCTCCCTGATTGCCCTGAAAACGATGTCCGCGGTCTGCTCCGGCGTTATCGTGGGGCTGACTTTATCGAACTGTTTGACCAGGGAAGCCTGCGGGCGCGGTCGCGGCGCTTCCGGCGCGTTGGCTAAAGCCGCCGGACGATTCCTTTCCGCGTCGAAGAACCGTGTACTGACGAACGCCGGGCAGAGGACGCTCACGCCGATGGACGACTTCTTTTGTTTTAGCTGGAGATAAAGCCCTTCGGAAAGCGCGATGACGCCGGCTTTAGTCACAGCGTAAATCACGAGCTGCGGTTCCGCCAGCAGGCCGCCCATCGATGATGTATTGACGATATGGCATTCTGTTTTTTGACTCTCCATGATCGGCATAAAGACTTTAACCCCGTAAACGACTCCCATGAGATTGACGCCAATCATCCATTCCCAGTCGGCGAGGGTGTTTTCCCAGACCGGCCCGCTCAGAGACTTTGCCGCCTGCACGCCGGCGTTATTGAAGAGCAGGTGCACCCCTCCGTAAGTATCCGCCGCCTTTTGCGCCAGGGCTTCCACGTCGGCTATTCTGGATACGTCGGTGCGCACCGCCAGCGCTTTAGCCCCGCCGGCTTTCAATGTTTTTTCCGCCTGTTTCAGGGCCGCCTCTTCAATATCCGCGATAACCACCTTCATCCCTTCGGCGGCGCACCTCTCCGCTATTCCCCACCCGATGCCGCTCGCCCCGCCTGTTACCACCGCTACCTTACCCTTGAATTCCTTCATGATTCTCTCCACATATATATTGGTAGTATTGGTAGTATTGGTATTATTTGTAGTATTTCTTCCTCATCTCCTCGGATAACCCTGTTAACAGTTGCAGCGCCCTTTCCGTTCCTTCTTCCGTTAAAGCGTTGAGCCCGCAGCAGGGCAGCAGCAGGCTTTGTTTGGCTACCTCTTTAATGGATAGCCCGTTGCGGGTGAATGGCGCCATCGCCTCTTCCAGCCGGTCTTTCAGGCTGGCCACGCTCTCTTTGCTTAACGGTTCGTTCTGGTTGGGCACGATGCCCCACCCCACGCACCCGCCCCGCTTGATGAACTTCTTGACTTCGTCGGGGTAAAGCGCCAGCGACTGCGCGTAGGCGTAGGCGTCGAAGTTGAGGATGTCCATTTTTGTTTTGAGGAGTATCGACCAGTCCGTATTGCCGCAGCAGTGAATGCCCTTGAGCCCGCTGATGCCGTCGTAGACCTCGTTAATCATTTCGATGATTTTTTCCGGTTTGGAGAACGGTCCGGCCGCGATGACCGACCCGTATGACGCCATGATGGGCTCGTCGACGAAGATGATAGTATTCTTCGAAATCTTCCTGAGCTCGTTTTCTTCCCACCTGGCTTTGAGCTTGAGGAACTTGGGCACGGCGTCCCCGAGCATGTCGTGGTAGAGAATCGGCCTCTTGTTTTCGTCGGTAACGGTCATCCCCCAGGATAATGGCCCGGTGACGCAGCCCTTCACTGCCTTCGGGTGGAGGTTTTCCTGTTCGAGAAGTGCGTAGAGCCCTTCAACGTGGTCGCGCCCCATGCTGTATCCGGAGAAGTCGTTGTCCAGGTAGGCCTGGTAGAGCGTTTCGAGCGACTTCGTGTAGTCGCTGGCGGTATCGATATAGATATGGTCGTTTTCCACGACCGCCCCGGGAAAGCCCTCGCTGAACTGGACGTACAGGTTTTCGAGGAAGGATTTTCTCGGGAGCTGCGGCCAGGTGGGAATGTCTTTAAGGTAGCGTGTCAGGAGCGCGGCCGCTTTTTTGGCGTCGGTGTGGGGCACGCTGCCGATGATGGTGGGCAAACAGTAGAATTCTGTATTCGACATAATATTCACCTCTTTGTCATTGCGAGCCCCGATGCAATCGGGGCGCGGCAATCTCTATTTCAGCTTATCCG
>CAYXOZ010000178.1:0-3454 GCA_964467135.1 uncultured Dehalococcoidaceae bacterium | reverse complement strand
GCCGATTGCCAGATCAGGAAGTTGCTGGTGCGCATTTCGCCGCTGGTGCGGATGATAAGGTCGACATCGGGGAAACCGCTGGTGTAGAGGTATTTATCGAAGAGTTTCTCACCAATTTTCTGCGGCGATACTTTATCCGTAGTAATGCGCCTGACCGCGTCGAGGATTTCGGCGCGCCCACCGTAGTTCAAAGCCACTCCGAGCGTCATGCCTTTATTATTCTCGGTGAGCCTGACGGCGTCGTTAATAGACTTTTGCACCCCTTCCGGCAGCCCCTGGAGTCGCCCGATGTGGCGTATCCTCACGCCGTTCTTATGAAGCTCGCGGGCCTCTTTCCCCACCACCTCTATCAGGATATCGAAAATACCGTTTACTTCATCGGCGGGGCGATTCCAGTTTTCGGTGGAAAAAGCGTATAACGTGACGTATGCCACCCCCTGTTTATCGAGGTATCTGAGAATACGGCGGATGTTTTTGACACCGGCGCGGTGCCCTGCCAGTCGCGGCAGGCCGCGTTTTTCAGCCCACCGGCCGTTGCCGTCCAGGATAAAAGCCACGTGGCGGGGGAGAGCGGTTATACTTTCCATATCCTTCGAGGTAATCGCCGTCCGGGCGGGAAAATATTTGAGTAATCGGCAGGCTCAACCTATACTTCGAGAAGTTCCTGTTCTTTGTTTTTGGCGAGCTTATCGATTTCCACGATGAAAACATCGGTGATTTTTTGCAGTTGGTCCTGGGCGCGCTTGTGCTCGTCCTGGGATATTTCCTTGTTCTTCTCCAGCGTTTTCAGCTCGTTAAGCGCCTCATGACGTAGACTGCGCACCGCTATACGCCTCTCTTCGGCGTGGCGGTGCACCACCTTGATAAGCTCCTGCCGTCTCTCTTCACTGAGGGGGGGAATGGCTATCCTGATGACATTGCCATCGCTGCCGGGATTCAATCCCAGCTCGGATTTTTGTATCGCTTTCACGATGTCGTTGGCGCAGCTTTTGTCCCAGGGTTGAATGACCAGCAGGCTGGCTTCCGGGGCGGAAATACCCGCTATCTGATTCAGCGGCGTAGGCACACCGGCGTACTCCACTTTAATATGCTCGACGAGGGAAGGCGAAGCGTGCCCGGTACGGATGGTCGCCAGGTCGGCGCGGAAAAGCTTCAGCGAGTTTTTCATCTTCTCATCGATGGTTTTCAGAGCCTGGGTTACCATATCATCCCTCACTCGATACCAGTGTACCGATGGTCTTGCCGAGAACCACCTTCAACATGCCGTCCTTAGCTTCAAGGTCAAAGACGATTATCGGCAGCTCGTTATCGAGACATAAGGTCAGCGCCGTGGTATCCATGACGGCCAGCCGCCTGTTCAATATCTCGAGGTGGGTAATGCGGTCGATTTTTTTCGCCTTCGGGTCTTTACGCGGGTCGGCGGTATAGATGCCGTCGACGCCGTTCTTGGTCATAAGCAGGACTTCAGCACCAATCTCGATGGCGCGTAACGCCGCGGCGGTGTCCGCGGTCATGTAGGGATTACCGGTGCCGCCGGCGAAGATAACCACGCGGCCCTTCTCCATGTGCCGGATGGCGCGCCGCCGGATATACGGCTCGGCGACCTGCCGGATGTCCAGGGCCGACTGCGTCCTCGTTTCCACACTATTTCTTTCGAGAACATCCTGCAATGCGAGCGCGTTGATGACCGTCGCCAGCATCCCGGCGTAGTCGGCGGTAACGCGGTCCATGCCGTCCGCTTCGGCTTTAGCACCCCGCCAGATATTCCCACCGCCCACGGTGATACCAACCCCCACTCCCAGCGCGATGACTTTTTTAATCTGGCCGGCTATCCGGGTCAGGGTAGGCGTATCGATGCCATAGCTGTGCCCGCCGCGCAGGGCTTCGCCGCTGAGCTTGAGCATGACCCGCTTGTATTTAGCCTCAGGCATCGTTCTTCCCTAGTTACCCAGTTCGTACCGGGCAAACCGGCGGACCCGGATGTTCTCGCCTACCTTGGCGACGACCTCCACGATGATATCCTTGACTGTCTTGGTGGGGTCCTTGATATAGGGTTGTGAAAGCAGGCAGGCCTCCTTGGGGTCGAGTTCCTCGCCTTCTTTGATTTCCTCTTCGGAGATGTATTTCGGGGACAGCGCCGCCACCTGCATGGCGATGCAGTGGGCGAGCTGCTTGAATTCGTCGGTACGGGCGACGAAGTCCGTTTCACAGTTGACCTCTACCATCGACCCGATGCGACCGGCGGTATGGATATATGCCTCGACCAGACCCTGGCTGGTAACGCGTTCCGCCTTTTTTTGAGCCTTGAGAAGCCCCCTCTCCCTTAAAACTTCAAGCGCCTTATCAATATCCCCGCCGCACCCGACCAGGGCACCGCGGCAGTCCATGATACCGGCGCCGGACTTTTCTCTCAGCTCTTTTATCATCCCGGTGGTGATTTCCAACGTCCCTCCTTATCCCTCGGCCGGCGTGAAAACCGTCGGCTCGCCGACCGCCGCCGCCTCCTGGGCTTCGGCGGCGACTTTTTCCTCGACAACCTCGACCGGCACGGCGGCCGCCAGGCCGGCTTTCCCTTCGAGGACGGCATCGGCTATTTTAGTGCACACGAGCTTCACGGCCCGGATAGCGTCATCGTTAGCGGGAATGGGATGGTCGATTTCATCGGGATTACAGTTGGTATCCACGATGGCGACCACCGGCACGCTCATGCGCCTGGCTTCGGCGAGGGCAATCCTCTCTTTAGTGGGGTCGACGATGAACAAAGCGCCGGGCAGGGCCGTCATGGCTTTGAAACCGCCCATCTGCCGGTTGAGGCGCCCGATTTTTTCGTTGAGCTTGAGGACTTCCTTCTTCGATAGCCTTCCCAGCTCACCCCGGGCGAGCTGGTCTTCCAGCCTTACGAGCTGGTCGATACGCGCCTGGATGGTGGCGAAGTTGGTCAGCATACCGCCCAGCCAGCGCTGGTTGACGAAGAACATGCCGCAGCGGGTCGCTTCTTCCTGTACCGATTCCTGGGCCTGTTTCTTGGTGCCCACGAAGAGAATCGTCTCCCCGCTGGCGACCGTGTCGCGGATAAAGACGCAGGCCTTGTCCAGCATTACGGCGGTTTTCTCGAGGTCGATAATGTGGATGCCGTTACGCTTGGTGAAGATGTAGTCCTTCATGCGGGGGTGCCAGCGGCCCGTTTGATGCCCGAAGTGGGCCCCGGCTTCCAGAAGCTGTTTGATGGTCGCAGTGTCAGGCAATTGAGTTGACCTCCCATAGTATATTAATCAGAAGTATCAGGAGATACAGACCATTTCATAGTATAGCACATGCGGCCGCGCGACGGCAATGGCTTATGTTAAGGGGACATTCCGTTACTTATACTTGGCCGTCTTGGGGTCGTGGTTACGGAAGTGGGCGATGCGGATGCGCTTCATCTTCCCCTTATCGTCGAGGTCGTAGAGCACCC
>CAYXOZ010000177.1:1368-3511 GCA_964467135.1 uncultured Dehalococcoidaceae bacterium | reverse complement strand
CCGACTTTCGTCGGGATGGTTAAGGGAGAAAAGGTAACCAGTTTGAGAGGGGGAAGAAAAGAAAGAGGGGTGAAACCCCCTCTTAGACGCCCCGATATCAGAGTTAATAAACGGCCAAGAGGGGACAGTTATTCCCCAGAAATGCTAAAAATTGACAAATACAAAACAGGGAAGATATAATAATTTACGGCAAACGGCTGCCGTAAACCTATGAAAATATAGTTGAAGGAGTAATGATGAACCTGCAACGCCCCAATGCCAACGAAGCGACCCGCACGGCCAATCGTTCCCGGAACGTTTCCCCGATGAGCGGCATCTGTACCCGCTGTATCGACGGGTGCACCGGTAACTGCGAGGTATTTAAGGCTACATTCCGGGGAAGGGAACTGATTTACCCCGGACCGTTCGGCGAAATCACCGCCGGCGGCGATAAAGACTACCCGGTGGACTACTCCCACCTCAATATACAGGGGTACGCCCTGGGGGCTAAAGGCCTTCCCCGGGGGGTGGAGGGCAACCCGGATACCGCCACGTTCCCATCGGTCAATACCGAAACGGAATACGGCTGGGACATTAAAGTTAAAATGAAGATACCCATTTTTACCGGCGCGCTGGGTTCCACCGAGATCGCCCGGAAAAACTGGGAGCACTTCGCGGTAGGGGCGGCCATCAGCGGGGTGACCCTCGTCTGCGGCGAAAACACCTGCGGTATCGACCCCAAGCTGGAGCGGGACGCCAAGGGTAAAGTAACGCTATCGCCGGACATGGACCGACGTATCGAGGTCTACCGGCGTTATCACCGGGGCTTCGGCGAAATCCTGGTGCAGATGAACGTCGAGGACACGCGGCTCGGCGTCGCCGAATACGTCCACAAAAAGCACAAGCTGGACACCATCGAGCTCAAATGGGGACAGGGCGCCAAATGTATCGGCGGCGAAATCAAGGTCAACAGCCTGGAGAGGGCGCTCGAGCTCCAGAAACGCGGCTATATCGTTACCCCCGACCCGTCCAGCCCGGTCACCCAGGCCGCTTTCAAAAACGGCTCGCTCAAAGAGTTCGAGAGGCACAGTCGAATGGGTTTTATCGGCGAAGAGGAGTTTTATGACGAGGTCAAGCGATTGCGCAACGTCGGCTTTAAACGCATCACCCTGAAAACAGGGGCTTACAGCCTGCGCGAGCTGGCCATGGCGATAAAATGGAGTTCGCGGGCGAAAATCGACCTCCTGACCATCGACGGGGCGTCCGGCGGCACGGGGATGAGCCCCTGGCGCATGATGGAGGAGTGGGGCATGCCCAGCCTTTACCTCCACGCCGCCGCTCACGAGTTTTGCCAGAAACTGGCGGACAAAGGCGAGAGGGTGCCGGACATCGCGTTTGCCGGCGCTTTCAGCAGCGAGGACGGTGTCTTCAAGGCGCTGGCCATGGGCGCGCCTTTCGTCAAAGCCGTCTGCATGGGCCGGGCGCTGATGATACCGGGCATGGTGGGCAAGAACATCGCTATCTGGATTAAAGAAGGCAAGCTGCCGGCGACCGTCAGCCAGTTCGGGTCGACGCCGGAGGAAATTTTCGTCAACTACGAGGACGTGAAAAACCTGGTGGGGACGAAAGAAATCCAGAACATCCCGCTGGGGGCCATCGGCATCTACAGCTACAGCGAAAAGATAAGGGTAGGGCTACAACAGCTTATGGCAGGGGCACGTTGTTTCAGCGTGCCGGCGGTTTCACGCAAGGACCTGATGAGCCTGACCAGGGAATGCGCCGACGTTACGGGCATACCTTACCTGATGGAAGCCTACCGCGACGAAGCGATGGAAGTACTGAATAGCTAGCAACGGTAAACAAGGGTCTAAATAGAAGGCGGGCTACGGGAAACCGTAGCCCGCCTTCTATTTTCAATTACCGATATTCATGTTATACTTGGTTATCTAAACGGTTCGCATGAAGGAGCGGCAGGTGTTGGTGAAAAAATTTAAAAAAATCCTACGCAGATCAATAAATAATAGGACTAGAGGGAATTTGATAGGCAAGTTATTGTTTCTGGCCTATCCGATATATAAGAAATTAGGCAATTTTTTATATAAAAGAGATAGCAAAATCGCTGCCAGATTATATATTCGAATGAAAAATATTAAGCGCCAGATGC
>CAYXOZ010000177.1:0-1268 GCA_964467135.1 uncultured Dehalococcoidaceae bacterium | reverse complement strand
ATAATGTTTTACTGGTTGATGACAACGTTGGCAGTGAAAAAACAATAGAAGAACCAGCACAAATTATACGCTCGTCAAATAAAAACATTAAAATCACCAAAGCAGCCTTAATAGTTAGTGAAAAGGCCGTAAACTACGTGGACATATATTTTAAGATATTGCATGAGTATCCGCCAGTCGGTGAGTGGAAATTTATGGGACAAAAGAGGGGCATACTTGCCGTTGATATGGACGGGGTTATTTGTGAAGATTGTCTGTATCAGGTTGATATGGATGAGGAGCGATATATTGAGTGGCTCAGAGACGCAAGACCCTACTTAATTCCCAATTTTGAAATAGATTATATCGTATCAAACAGACTTGAAAAATATCGTCCGGCAACTGAAGAATGGTTGGCCAGACATGGAGTATATTATAATAAGCTCATTTTGTGGGATATACCATCTAAAGAAGATAGAAATGGTAAGTTTACCGAACACAAGGTTGATGTTCTTTTAAAAATCAAGCCAACAGAATACTGGGAAAGCAGCTACGACCAGGCAAAGAAAATCTGGGAGTCCACCAGAATACCTACCATATGTATCGATGAGATGATTGCCTTTGGTACCCTGGAAAGATAACAACTGCTCGAAAATATTACAGAAAGTTAAATAGCTAGGAGCAACCGAGAACCGTTTAAAGGTAAAGCATAAGGAAAGGGGGGCTGGCTGAAAGGCTGGGCCCCTTTTTCATCTTTCAAAGTCCGGCTGGAAAGTCACCGTGTTGTCTTTGACCTTCAGCGCCACCGGCATGCCGTCGATGCTCTCGCGCTCAATCAGCCAGCCGTGCCCGTTTTTAGCGTATTCTTTAGCGTTTTCAAAGCTATCCGCGAAAATCAACATGCTGCTGGCAACATTGACGTAATAGGGCTGGAACCTTCCTTTATAGCAGTAATTCCGGCCGGCGCAGTCCCGGCAGTCCTTGCGGTAATCGAAATAGAGCTTTTCGCTCTGGCACTGCTGTATTTTCCACTTGTTTCTAAGGTCGCCCTGCCGGTATTTACTGGTTAGAGTCCTCATGCTCAGAATCATAACACGCGGCATAACGCCAACCAAGATTACTTTCGTACTTTACGGGCGTGGGTAATTCGTGGAGAGACGGTGGTACATGACTAAAGTGGGAGATGCTTGTTTTTCCGGTTGTTTTGATTTACAATTTAGCTATAGCTTAAGCCAGCGGGAGTAACTCAGTTGGTAGAGTTCCTGCCCTCCAAGCAGGCTGTCGCGGGT
>CAYXOZ010000176.1:0-3517 GCA_964467135.1 uncultured Dehalococcoidaceae bacterium | reverse complement strand
AATTTCTCAATCTATCCCCCCTGACCCCCTTTCCTTCGTCAGGCTCAGGACAGGCTCTTTGACAAAGGAAGAGGGTGTTGAAAATAAACCCCTGCTGATTGAGTCATTTGAGAATAAAAGGCCAGTGCTGGCAGCGGCGATAAGGACGCCGCCTCCTTTTCCCCGGAAACAAGTAGATAAAGAGAATTCATTTACAAGAGTAAAGCCCTCCTTTTCCAATGATTCTATTGCCAGGGGAGAGAGTTGGAGAGGTGCTGGTCACTGCGCCCCTCTTAGACACCCCGACGACGTTATTTGACACTACTATGACTACGGCATAAGATATCTATGGCATAAACACACCCGTTCAAGCAGGAGGTCTTTAATGGCAGGAATTCTCCAGGGAAAAGTCGCGATAGTGACCGGCGCCGGCATGGGACTCGGGCAGGCGGCGGCGATAGCTTTCGCCCGCGAAGGCGCTAAAGTCGTCGTGGCCGATATCGACGTGAAAAACGGACAAAAAACGGTCGAGATGATAAAGAAAGTCGGCGGCGAAGCCGTTTTTATCAGGACGGACGTCTCCAAAGAGGCCGACGTCGAGGAGATGGTGGCGAAAACAGTCGCGACTTTCGGTCGACTCGACTGCGCCCATAACAACGTCGGCATCGAAGAGCTGCCCCACCCGCTTACCGAGGGCACGAATGAGCAGTTCGACCGCCTTGTCGCGATAGATTTGAAAGGCATCTGGCTTTGCATGAAGCATGAAATCAAGTACATGGAGACGCACGGCGGTGGGGCTATCGTCAATACCTCGTCCATCGCGGGGTTAATCGGGGCGCCGGGCCAGGCCATCTACTCCGCCTGCAAGTGGGGCGTCAACGGGCTGACTAAAAGCGCGGCGAAGGACTACGCCAAGAAGGGCATCCGCGTCAACTCCGTCTGCCCCGCCGGCATGAAAGGCACCGGGTTCTATAATCGGATGCTCGCCGACCAGCCCGGCATGGCGCAGGGGGTTATCGATTTAGTGCCCCTCGGCAGAGACGCCCAGCCGGAAGAGGTCGCCGAAGCGGTGGTCTGGCTGTGCTCGGACAGGGCTTCCTATGTCACCGGAGTAAACATGCCCGTCGACGGCGGTTTTACGGTAAGCTAACGAAATACGAAGCACGAAATACGAAACAAATTCAAAGCAATAATGACCAAAATTCAAAACACCGCGTTTTTTTACTTTGTTAATTCGGATTTGTTTCGTGCTTGGATATCAGGATTTAGAATTTCCGACCGAGGGGGAAAATATGGTTGGTATCACTTCAGTTAGCGCCTATCTGCCCGTTTACCGGCTCGGACGGGAGGAAATCGGCCGGGCCTGGGGGGGCAGGGGCGGGGCGGGAACCAAAGCTGTCGCCGGATACGATGAGGACACGGTTACCATGGCGGTGGTGGCGGCGCTGGACTGCTTAAAAAGGGGCGGCGCGGCGGATAGTCTTTCGCTGGCGACCACGACCGCGCCCTATAAAGAAAAACAGTCGGCGGCGATAGTGGCGGCGGCAGCCGACCTAAACGGAGAATGCCACACCGCGGACTTTACCGATACCCTGCGGGCGGGGACGATAGCGCTTAAATCGGCTATAGATGCCGTAAAAGCGGAGTCGGCCAAAAAGGCGATGGTGGTAGTGGCCGATACGCGGCCGGGCGCGGCCAAAGGCGCGCTGGAGCAGACACTCGGCGACGGCGCGGCGGCATTGATGATTGGCTCGGAGAAAGTTATCGCCGAGCTCGAGGGCAGCTACTCTTTATACAACGACTTTACCGACTACTGGCGGACGGAAGAAGACAGGTTCATACGCTCCGCCGAGGGCAGGTTCATCGACGAGATGGGCTACCTGCCAGCGATGGAGTCGGCCATATCCGGCCTGATGAAGAAATCAAAGCTAGCGATAAAGGATTTTGCCAGCATCATTTATTACGCTTCAGATAACCGCCAGCACGCCGCCCTGGCGAGGAGGCTGAAGCTGGACAAAGAGCAGGTCCTGGACCCGCTTTATAGCGAAATCGGCAACACGGGCACGGCGGCGGTTTTTTTAATGCTGGCGGCGGCATTAGAGAAAGCTAAAGCGGGCGACCGCCTCCTTTTCGTCGGCTACGGCGACGGCGCCGATGCCTTTATTTTTAAAGTCACCGACGAAATAAAAAAGTTTCAGAAAAAGCCCGTGATTTCGCATCAACTGGCGGGGAAGACGGCGATAAACTACGGACAATACCTTAGCTGGCGCGGCCTCGTGCCGGTAGAGGCTTCCACGCTGCCGGAGCGCGCCGCCCTTTCTTTACAGAGTCGCTGGCGGGAGCGTAAAGCCATCACCGCCCTGTACGGGCTGAAATGTAAAAAGTGCGGCGTGCCGCAATTCGTGCAAATCGGGCAGACGCCGCGGGTCTGCGTCAACTGCCAGGCGAAGGACGATTTCGAGCCTTACAAGTTCTCCGATAAAAAGGCAGTGCTTTTCAGCTACACTATCGACCATCTCCAGCCCACCCTCAATCCCCCCGCCGTCAACGGGGTCATCGACTTCGAGGGGGGCGGCCGGCTGATATGCGAGTTCACCGACTTCGATGTCGACAAGGTGAAGGTTGGTATGCCGGTGGAGATGACCTACCGCAAGATGTTCACGAGTCGCGGCATACACAACTATTTCTGGAAAGCGAAGCAGGCGGAATAACGAATGTCATTGCGAGTCCCGATTATATCGGGGCGTGACGATCTCAATGATAGTTAAAAGCCAATGATAGAGATTGCCACGGGCTTCGCCCTCGCAATGACAATGGGAGAGTGATATATGGAAAGCATTAAGGATAAAGTCGCCATCGTGGGGATGGGCTGCACGAAGTTCGGGGAGCGGTGGGACAAGGGGGTCGAAGACCTCATCGTCGAAGCCGCCTACGAGGCTTTCGAAGACGCCGGAGTGGGGCCTAAAGACATCCAGGCGGCCTGGATAGGCACGGTGTTTTCCGGCCTCTCCGCCATCACCCTTTCCCCCCTACAGCTGCAATACATCCCCATGACGCGCGTGGAAAACATGTGCGCCACCGGCTCGGAGGCTTTAAGAGCGGCCAGCTATGCGGTCGCCGCGGGCGTCTGCGATATCGCCCTGGCGGTGGGGGTGGAAAAGCTCAAGGACTCCGGCGCCACGGGCGTCAAGGGACCCAGCATCGTCGGGGATAACCAGGACGGCAGCTCGGGCATCGGGCCGGGCTACAGCGCCCCGGCGTCGTTCGCCTACATGGCCACGCGCTACTTCCACGACTACAAGATAAAGCCGGAGGAAGGCAAGCGACTGCTGGCGCACATCGCGGTCAAGAACCACCACAACGGCAGCCTGAATCCCAAGGCGCATTTCCAGAACGAGCTCACCATCGACCAGGTGGTGAACGCCCCGATAATCGCCTGGCCGCTGGGACTTTACGACTGCTGCGGGGTCAGCGACGGCGCCGCGGTGGCGGTCGTTACCCGCGCCGACATGGCCAAAAAGTTCCGCCCCGACCCCAT
>CAYXOZ010000175.1:0-3560 GCA_964467135.1 uncultured Dehalococcoidaceae bacterium | reverse complement strand
CCTCCGGGAGGTAGGGACCGGGGGAGAGGGGACTATCGACACGCTTTGTTAGTAATAGAAAGCCGTGCGGCGCCCTATCCAGAAACCGATAACGAAGAGAAGCAGCGCGGCCACCCCGATTATCAGGTACAACGCCCACTTCGGGAAGGAAAACGGCGGCGAGATTAGGAACTCGCGGTTGTCCGACCATTTGCTCTGATTAACCGCGGCGTCTACGGCCCGGACCCTCCAGTAGTAGGGTTCTTCCTGCATCTCCAGTTTCAGCGTGGCCGACTCCTTATAGGTGAACTTGGAATCCTTGAGGGCGGTTTCTTCCAGGACGATGGAGTTGGCGTCGAAGTCCTTGTCGATAGCTATCTGGAAGTCGTAAGTAACCGGCACGCTGTCATCTTCGACGTCCGTCCAGTCGAACGTTATCGGCGATTCCACTTTATCGCCATCTTCCGGCAAAACGAGCGGCGGTGCCGGCGGCGCCTCGGCTTCCACGGTATACTTTGTCGTCGCGGATTTCGTGCCGTCGCTGACGGTAATGATGTGCTCGCCGTGCATGCTGGGCGGCGCGAGAAAGATGGTTGTTACCAGGCCGGTGCCATCGGCGGTAGCGGTCGCCACCGTCACGTTATCGTATTTAAAAGTAACCGTCGCCCCCGGGGTGAACCCGGCGCCCCCTATGCCTATCTGAGACCCGATGGAATCGCCGCTAGTATTGATACTGAGAACGGCGTTACCTGCTGGGGGCGGTGTGGTGGGTGGGGGTTGCGTCCCCTCAACGGTGAAAACGGCCGTAAGCGTAACGGTGCCTACCGTCACGGAGATATTGTGGGCGCCGGCTGCGGCGCTGGCGGGGATAGTGAGGATACTGTTAAAGCTGCCGGCGGTATTGGTATTGACATCTCCTGCTTTCGGCGTGAGCGTCGTGGTATCGAACTTAAAAATAATAGGATAGCTGGCCAGGAAGTTGGCCCCGGTTACGGTCACATCTGTCCCCGCCGCTCCCGTCGCGGGAACCAGCGAGTTGAGGGCGGCGCTGGCAGTTACGGTAAAAGTGGCGGAAGCCGTGCTGGTGCCGGCGGTGACGGTAATGGTATGAGCGCCGGCCGTAGCAGATGCAGGAATGGTGATTGTGCTAATAAACACGCCGCTGGCTCGGGTAGTGGCATCTGTCCCGGATTTGGGAGTAAGTGTCGTCGTATCAAATTTGAAGACAAGAACGGTGCTGGCGGGGAAGTTGGCTCCGCTGATCCCCACGTCGGAGCCCGCCGCGCCTGTAGTCGGAACCAGCGGGTCGAGAGCGGCGCTCGCGGTTACGGTAAAAGTGGCGGAAACGGTCGTCCCGCTGACCGTAACGGAGATGCTGTGCGTGCCGGCAGTGGCGGTGGCGGGTATGGTTAGCGTGCTGATAAAGATGCCGCTGGTGCGCGTCGCGGAGTCACCGGACTTGACCGCCAGAACGGTGGAGTCGAACCTGAAGGTGATAGCGGTACTGGCAGTGAACCCGGAGCCGCTGACGATGACATCGGTGCCGGCTTTCCCTGAAGTGGGGGATAGGGGATCGAGGACGCCCGCTCCGCCGGTCACGGTAAAGGTATCTTCAGCTCTAATGGTATATGAATAAGTTTCCTCGTCAGTATCATTATTATAGGAGTAAAGGGTTACGTAGACATAATAGGTGCCTGCTGCAACAGTTTCATCATCAGTTCCCTCGTTGAGTGATGAAGGAACCGTAAATGATGTTTCAAAATAACCATCCTGGTCGATCGGTTCTTCCGCGACTAATTTATAGGTATTAACATCAACACCGATTTCGTCTACAGTTATTGATGCGCTATCTGCAGCAAAATAAATTTCAGCATAACGATCATAAGTTGTAGTAGATGCAGTAAAACCATCTCCGACGATATTGACAGTTCTGCCGATTTCACCAGAAGACGGACTAAGATCTATCGTGGCCGCCGCCATAGCCGGCAGCGCCATCACCGCCACCGCCAGCAGTGAAAAGATAACGGCGATGCCGCATAGCTTTAAAATCCTCGAGCTTTTCATGAGCGCCTCCTCCAATTTCTTATTCCCGTCGGGTCGGGTGATGCTAAAAAATACCGCTGGGCTAATTATTCAAGATAAATGTTACACAATTATTAACGTCCCAAAAACGTTAAGGTTAGCCGGCCTCCCCTGTTATTATTTTATCAGCCTTTTCCGGGCGCCGCGACTTGGATTGTAAGTGCCCGCGAAGTTGTCCAGGGTGTCCCGGTTGATGAGCCAGGTGTTGTGAATTTTATTCGCTGGCAGGTCGCCCTGGCGGCAGAGCCTTTTCACCGTCTCCGGGTGGACCTTCAGGCGGCGGCTGGCCTCGATTACGGTCAGATAATTATCCCAGATTGACATATATTTGTAAATATTGCTTTATCAAAGCAATTATAATTTACCCGCCGGCCCTTGTCAAGATAATGGTAATTGAGACAGGACAAAATTTCGTTGACAATTGAGAACATAAGTTCTAATATTATCGTGTTTGGTGGTTTAGAGGTGCCTTGTGGACTTGTTTGAGATTTGCGGTGCTGACCTGGAATTGAGCGATGAGACAGGCCGACAGGACCTGCCGGATTTACCGCCGGAGTTCTGCCGTTACCGGGATGAAGGGTGCGAATACGCGGCGTCCTGTCTCGCCTGTCCTTTTCCCCAGTGTCTTTACGACGAGCCCAGGGGCCGGCAACGGTGGCTGAAAGAACTGCGTAATAAAGAGATAAAAAGGCTTTTTACCGGCGGCTGGAAAATCAATGAGCTGGCACCGCTCTTCGGGGTAAGCCAGCGGACGATACAAAGGGCGTTAAACGATGATAAAAAGAAATAATCGGAATTTAGTGGTCAGGAGCAGTTAGAAATGAGTGAAACAATCGTGGCGCAGCTTGCCAGGACAGACCTGGACAGGCTCCGGGGATACCAGGAGCTTTTGGACTTTTACAACGGCCGGCAGTGGGAGGGCCGGGAACGAAGGGGCGAGCGGCGTCTCATTTTTAACTACGCCCGGGTCTTCGTGGAGAAAGTTACCTCTTATTTAATGACCGGCATGAGCTTCGATGTTGAACCTGTCGACGACGGCGAGGAAGCCAATGTCACCGCCGGTAAAGCCGAAAGTGCCATCTATAAGGTATATTCGGCCAATCATCTCGAGCAGCTCGACCTGGAGACGGAAATCGATGCCGCGGTGCTGGGTGATGCCTGCTATAAGGTAATCTGGGACGCCGCCGAAAAAAGGGTCAAGGTGACCTCGCCTGATATCCAGGGTATCTATGCCTGGAGCGCCGGGGATGATGTTTCCCGCGTCTGGCGCCTCGCCTCGAAGTACCGCCTCGACGCGGAAGAGGTCGAGCTTCTCTACGGCGTGAAGCCGAAGAACAAGACGGCTGTCATGGTGGAGCTCTGGACGGACCGCGATTTCGCGCTGTATCTGGATAACGCTTTAGTGGAGAGCAAGCCCAATCCCTATGGCTTTATACCGTTCGTGGTCTTCCCCAACCTGCGCGAGCCTAAAAAATTCTGGGGCGTCTCGGACCTGCCTC
>CAYXOZ010000174.1:0-3575 GCA_964467135.1 uncultured Dehalococcoidaceae bacterium | reverse complement strand
ATCACCCCGATTATGATTCTTCGCTGCGGCCTGACCAACGCCCTCGACCTCTGTCTGACCGGGCGCATGCTGGACGGCAAGGAGGCCGCCCGTATCGGTCTTATCAACCGCGCTGTCCCCGCTGATAAACTCGAGGAGGAGGTCAACCGCTACGCCGAGGGTTTCGCCAAGTTCCCGTTCGACGGTATTGCCATGGGTAAGGCTTCCAAGCAGGTCATCTACGATATCATGGGTATCACCAGCGGCCTGACCAACCACTTTATGATGCACACGATGGGCACGAATATCCACTTCGAGGATGATGAGTTCAATTTCTTTAAAGCTCGCCGGGACATGGGCGTCCGGGACGCCATCCACGCCCGCAATAAGTTCTACGAGCAGCTTGATAAATAATACCGCCTGTCATTCTGAGGGAGTCCCGATTCTATCGGGACGACCGTGAGAATCTCATTGAATGGCGGTATAACATTGCTCGATATATATTCCCTCTCCCCTTGTGGGAGAGGATAAAGTTGAGGGGGGTGAACAATGGATACGTATCCTCTTTCAGGCATTAAGGTCCTCGATTTCTCTATCGCCGTGGCGGCCCCTTTTGGCGCCGCCATGCTGGCGGATATGGGCGCCGAGGTCGTTAAGGTGGAGAGGGTCCAGGGCGAGGCGCAGCGCCTGGGTCTCCCCGCCGGCATGGACGATTTTCTCGATACGGATACTTCTCATGCTGTAGATAAAGCGGACTGGATGGCGTTTAACCGGGGCAAGAAGGACCTGGCTGTCGATATCCGCTCCGAAAAGGGACTGGAAATCGTCCTTAAGCTGGTTAAAGACGCCGATGTCGTTTTGCAGAGCTTTCGACCCGGCGTAGCGGAGAGGCTGGGCATCGGTTATGATGCTGTTTCAAAGCTCAATCCGAAAGTCATCTATTGCTCTTTCTACGGCTACGGGGAGACGGGTCCGGTCGCTCACCGCGCCGGCGGCGATATGTGGAGCCAGGCGATGTCGGGTATCGTTAGCGTTATGGGCTACCCCGGCGGCGCCCCCCAGATGCTGCCCTTCCCCGCCTGCGACCACGTTGGCGGGATGCTGGTGGCTTATGCCGTGATGACCGCCCTGTTCGTGCGCGAGCGTACCGGCGTCGGGCAGGCTTTAACGGTGAACAACCTGGACGCGGCTCTTTATTTGCAGTTCTCCGGTTTCGCCGAGTATCTGGCGGGCGGCCGGATGCCCTACAAGGAGGGGCGGAGCTATCAGCCGCCGCCTTTCGGGCCCTTTCGCGCTAAGGACGGCGATGTCCTGACCATCTTTGGCACCGGCCCCATGTGGCCGACTTTCTGTAAGGTGGTAGGCGTGGAACATCTGGCTGACGACCCCCGTTTCGCTACCGACGATGCCCGCCGCGAGCGCCGCGAGGAAATCGGTAAACTTTTAGACGAGGCTTTCAGCAAGAAGACCCGCGCCGAGTGGGCGCAGCTTTTCCGCGATGCCAAAATGCGTTGCGACCCCTGTCTTACCTATGAAGAAGTCGTTGCCCATCCCCAGCTCGCCGCCAATGATATTATTACTACCGTTAGCCACCCCACCCGCGGCGAAGTAAAGATGCTCGGACTCCCCGTCAAGCTGAAAAAGACCCCCGGCAAACCTCAGGGTCCCTCCCCCATGCTCGGCCAGCACACGGAAGAAATTCTGCTAACCCTTGGTTACAAATCCAGAGATATCGCCGCGATGGAAAAGCAAGGGATAATAAAGACTTATAAAAAATAATGGTATTCCAGTAGGGAGTGCCTAGCGAGAGAGCCTGTCCTGAGCTTGCCGAAGGAGGGCGAAGCCCCCTCTCAAAGTTTCTTCCCCCTCTCCGCACGCGGAGAGGGGGATTAAGGGGGTGAGGTTACCCCTCCAGCACTATCCTGGCGTCCACCGCCACGGCTGAATCTTTATAAGCAATCACTGGGTTCAGGTCTATTTCTTTAATCTCAGGCGTCCTCTCTACGAAGTCGGATACTTTCATTAAAATATCTTCCAGCGAGGGCAGGTGCGCCGGCTCCATTCCCCGGTATCCCTTGAGCAGGGCATACCCCTTGATTTCCTTTATCATCTCCGCGGCGTCCCGCCGCTCTATCGGCACGATGCGGAAAGCCACGTCCTTGAGCACTTCCACGAATATTCCCCCCAGCCCGAACATTATTACCGGCCCGAATTGCGGGTCTTTGAACGTGCCGATGATTATCTCTATCCCCGGCCGCGCCATGCTCTGCACCGCCGCCCCCTCGATTTTTGCCTTCGGGAATTTTTCTTTTGCTGCTTTCATTATCGCCCCGTAGGCTCTTTCTACCTCGCTCTTATTTTTCAGCCCCACCTTTACCCCGCCGGCGTCGCTCTTGTGGACGATGTCCGCTGAAGCTATCTTCAGTACTGCCGGAAACCCTATCTCCGCGGCGATTTCCCCGGCCTGCTTTCGACTTTTCGCCAGCTTCGTTTCGACCACCGGTACTCCTGTTTCTTTGAAGACCTGCTTGGCTTCGATTTCCGTCAGGAGCGTCCTGCCCTGGCTGATGGCGTCGGCGATTATTCTATTTATATTGCTCATTTATCCTCCGCCGTCGATGTCGATGGCTTTGCCGGTGATGTAAGCTGACTGTTCGGAGACGAGGAAGAAGACCAGGTCGGCGATTTCTTCCGGCTTGCCGAGCCTGCCCAGCGGTATGCGCGGTCCGGGCCCCTTTTTTTTGCTTTCCTGCTCTACCGCCTCCGCCAGGCTGATGCCCTGCGCTTTCGCTCTTTTTATAATTTCACTGTCTCGGAGGTTTGTCTCGAACCCGCCCGGATTGATAATGTTGACGTTAATTTTATACTGCGCCAGCTCCGCCGCGAGCGTTCTCCCCAGCCCTAAAACCCCGTGTTTGGAGGCGCAGTACCCGCTGCTGCCGGCGTACCCTTCGGTGGCTGCTTTAGAGCCGATGAGGACGATTTTCTTGCCCTGCCCGTTCGGTATCATCGTTTTGGCGACCGCTTTAGAGATGAGGAACGACCCCGTCAGATTAATATCGATGATGGCTCGCCACTCTTCTTCGGATAGCTCGGTAATCGGCGTGGTCATAGCGCCCCGTATGCCCCCGCAGTGCACTAAAATGTCTATCTTCCCGAGCTTTTTTATCGCTTTGCCGACCGCCTCTTCTACTTCTTTTCCGTTAGAGACGTCGGCGACCACCGCCAGGGCTTTCCTGCCCGCGGCCTCGACTTCTTTAACGACTGCCTCCAGGCCGCCCCACCCCTCGTCCCCCGGCCAGATGCTTTTCGGCGCGGCGTATTTGTCGAGGACGACCACGTCCGCGCCTTCTCTGGCGAGACGCACGGCCACGGCGCGCCCCATGCCCCGCTTGCTGCCCGCCCCTGTCACCAGTGCCACTTTCCCCTCGAGGCTTTTCATGTTTTTATCTCCCTTGTTGGTTCTGTTTAGGCCAGAGCTCTTCGGCGACGTCGTTGAGTCCCAGCTCCTCCAGCTTTTTCCGGCTCGGCTTGGCGGTGACCCTGTCCCAGTCCATCGCGCCGAGGTTCCAGTAGACCTGCGCGTCGAGGTCGGC
>CAYXOZ010000173.1:2354-3580 GCA_964467135.1 uncultured Dehalococcoidaceae bacterium | reverse complement strand
GTCTTCCCCAACCTGCGCGAGCCTAAAAAATTCTGGGGCGTCTCGGACCTGCCTCAGATTATGGAGTCGCAGCGGGAGCTCAACCGGGCCATGAGCCAGCTGTCGCGTATCCTCGAGCTGTCCGGGAACCCCATCGCCGTGCTGGAGAATGTCGAAGAGTCCGAGGACATCGCCATTCGACCCGGCGCGGTCTGGAACATACCGGAGGACGCCAAGGCTTATCTGCTCGACCTTCTTCAGGGGGGCGGCGTTAATTTGCATATCGATTATATCAACATGATTTACCGCGTCCTCCACGATTTGTCCGAGTCGCCGCGGTCGGCTTTCGGCGGCACGGAAAGGGACCTGTCCGGCGTTGCGCTGGAAATCGACCTCCAGCCGCTCTTGCAGAAGGTCAGGCGCAAGAGGATTATCCGGACGGCGGCCTATAACCGCCGTAACGCCATGGTTCTCCGGCTGCTGGAGAAATACATGGGCGAGGACTTCGGCCCCGATGTCGAAGGACGCCTGAGGGTCATCTGGGGGCCGGTGCTGCCCCGCGACGTGGAGCGCCGGGTGAGCAGCGAGCAGGTCATGGTGCAGACGGGCATCCACTCGCGGCGGACCGCCATGAACGAGGTCGGCGTGCGCGACCCCGATCGCGAGTTCAAACAATGGCTGGAGGAACGGGAGTCCATTCTCCGGATGAACCGGGAGCTTAACGTGAAATCGGCGCGGGGCGTGACGAGAGAGAGCGCGGCGCTGTCCCGGGCGGAAAACATCGAGGAATAATCGGGAGGAAAAATGGCAACGGAAAAAGAACAGGAAAAAAACGAAGGGGTCGGGGGGGAAGGCGGGGACATCGCAAGTTACCGGAGCGAAAACGAAGCCCTTGCCGGCGAAGTGAAGGCGCGGGGCGCCACGATACTGAAGCTCGAACAGTCGCTTGCGGCGAAAGAGAGTGAGATCGTCACGCTGAAAAAAGAACTGGAAGAGCTGAAGCTGGCGCTGGACGGGCTGGCTGCCGAGATACCCCGCGCGGTAGCCGCCTACAAGGAGATGATTGTCCAGGCGGACCCGGGCATCCTGCCGGAGCTGATTACCGGCGATACTATCGAAGAGGTCAAAGAGTCGGTCAGGAACGCCCGCGCCATTATGGACCGGGTCCGGCAGGAAATGGAGGCAGAGGCGGCTAAAACCAGAATTCCGGCCGGCGCGCCGCCGCGGGCCCCGCTGGACCTCTCCGG
>CAYXOZ010000173.1:0-2254 GCA_964467135.1 uncultured Dehalococcoidaceae bacterium | reverse complement strand
AGGAGGAAAATAAAATGGCTTTAACATTAGCGGAAGCATCCAAGCTTTCTAACGACTTACTGATGCAGGGCGTGGTGGAGACCATCGTCAAGGAGTCGCCGGTTCTCCAGAAGCTGCCCTTCATCGAAATCGTCGGCAACGGGCTGACCTATAACCGGGAAAATACCCTGCCCAATATCGATTTCTACGATGTCGGCGATACCTGGACGGAGTCCACGCCGACCTTCACGCAGGTGACCGCCAACCTGAAAATCATGGGCGGCGACGCCGATGTCGACAACTTCCTCAAGGCCACCCGCAACAATATCCAGGACCTCGAAGCGGCCGTGGTCGAGCTGAAAGCCAAGGCGCTCCAGCAGAAATTCGAGGATGTCTTCATCTACGGCGATAGCTCCGTCAACGCCAAGCAGTTCGACGGGCTGAAGAAAGTCATCAATACCGCCCAGGCCGGGCCCCAGGTAATCGCCATGGGTGCCACCGGCGCCACGCTGACCCTCGCCAAGCTGGACGAGCTCATCGACGCCGTCAAGGGCGGCAAGCCGGATATGCTCCTGATGAGCCGGCGCTCGCGGCGTAAAATCAATGCCCTGGTCAGGACCGCCGGCGGCATGATTCAGACCGAGCAGGATAAATGGGGTAACTTTATCCAGCTCTGGGACGGCGTGCCCATCGGCGTTAACGACTGGATCCTCGATACGCACGTGCTCAGCGGCAGCGTCGAGACCGCCACCACCGGCGGCACCAACTCCACGATATACGCGGTGCAGCTCGGGGAGGGCGCGCTGTGCGGGCTCACCAGCCCCGGCTACCTCCAGGCCGAGCCCATCGGCTCACTGGAGAGCAAAGACGCCTCCAGAACGCGCGTCAAGTGGTACGTCTCTCTGGCGCTGTTCAGTTCTATCAAGGCGGCGGCGCTCATCGGCGTGCAGGACTAAGTCAGTAACAATGATATGGGGGGTCTCGATAATCGTCGGGGCCCCCGTGAGGAGAAAAATATGAAAACAAAAGAGTCAGCCAGATGGATGTGTCGGTTCCGGCTCAGCAAGTACCGCGAAAACGTCGAGCCTTATCGCAGCAGAGAAGCGGAGTTCCACCGGCTTTATCAGCCCTACGAAGTGATTGAAAAGGATGGCAACCTTCTGCTTAATAGCGGCATCGACGAGATGTGGGACCTGATTGTCGGCGACTCCGCCAATCACTTCAGCAACGCCAGCGCGCAGATCGGCGTGGGCGATAGCACCACGCCGGCCGCCGCCACCCAGACCGACCTCCAGGCCAGCACCAACAAGACTTATAAAGGCATGGAAAGCGGTTATCCCACCTCCACCACTCAGAAGGCCACTTTCAAGTCCAGCTTCGGGGACAGCGAAGCCAACTACGCCTGGAACGAGTGGGTAGTCAAGCAGGCGACCAGCGGTAAGTGCCTTAATCGCAAGGTAGAGTCCCTGGGGACGAAAGCCAGCGGTACCTGGACTTTAGAGGTAAGCGTCACTCTAAGCTAAACAAGCGAAAAAGATAGGCGACCAAGAATCATGATTGAGCTAAAGAACTCCAAAACTACCTACCTGGGCAAGGCATCCGGCGGGGACCAATACTCGCTGGATGCCTTCATCGGGGCGGTGCAGATGAGGGAGCTTGGGGGGCAGTGGCAGGATATAAAACCCCGGCTCGTTAGAGACGTCGATGGGTGGTATATCGAGGGGGCTCCCTACTACGCCGAAGTAAAGGACGACGGCACGCGTTTGTTTTGCCCGGATAGTAACGAGCGCAGCCGGTACTTGCGTCTGCCGGCACCGGCCCTGTTTTCCGGTCTTGATAAAAATATCGTGTCCAACCCGGCCAGGCTGGACGGTCAGTTACTCCCTAACCAGATAACCATGCCGGCGGACTGGGGGGAGTTCCGTATTATCTTTGGAAATACGGGCATGTACTTCGAGGTGCTGTTTACTAAAGCCCCGCCTGCTGACCTGTTCGGCCGGGATTCGCCGAGGATATTGCTGGACGTGGAGACGGTCGGTTGCGATATAGCGCCGTTGCTGGCATCGAGGAGTGGCTTGGGTATACCGCCGCCGAGGCTCATCGCGGCTGACGGAGAAATCTCGGTCGAGCGCCGGCTGGACTGGTCGTATAAGAACGGGCAGTTGGAGCTGGGCTTTGATTTCGCCGACCTGCCCTTCCCAATACTGCTAAAAAATACTACCGTCGATGTGCAGGTAGGGGCCGGTGCTGATGACGTGGAGGTATTTTCAGGTTC
>CAYXOZ010000172.1:0-3608 GCA_964467135.1 uncultured Dehalococcoidaceae bacterium | reverse complement strand
CATGGTGAGAACAGGGAGAAGGCTACTGAAGAAGTGACCCTGCAGGATTACCTGAACTGTGTTTTTGGGGTTCTCGATAGGCAGACTGAACCGGTAATTCTGGTCGGGCACAGCATGGGAGGCATGGTTATATCACAGGTAGCCGAACACAGGCCGGATAAAATCAAGAAGCTGGTCTACCTGTGTGCTTTTCTGCTTGAAGACGGTGAGTCTCTGGTTAAGTCCATGCTCCAGAAGGGCACACCTCCTCCCGATCCCTTTAACATAACAGACGCGGCTTTGAAGGAATCCTTTTACGGTGATTGCTCCGATGCTGATTTCAGATGGGCTAAAGCCTGGCTGGTGCCTCAACCGAAAGCCCCTGTTACCACGCCAATCCACGTCACCGATAAAAACTACGGGCGGGTATCAAGAGTTTATATCACCTGTCTCCTCGACCAAATCATCAATCCAGCCTACCAGAAGCAGATGTATACCGCTATGCCCTGCCGGCGCGTTATTTCCATGAATACGAGCCATTCTCCGTTTCTTTCGGCGCCGGAAGAGCTCGTCAAGAACCTGGTATCAATAGCTACTTCCTGAAATAGTTATCTGCCTTTAACTACCGCTGGCCATTCCGATACAAGAATAGCCCCGACACAAGATACACTCAGGTCGGCTGACTATCTCGGAACCAGGACACGGCGCTATTTCGGCGCACGGAATACGCCGGCTTCAGCCATCGTTAATGTCTGGTCCAGCGTAAGAACAGGAATAACGCGTCCCGATCCCATGCTTAGTAACGACCCGAGTGCTTTGGCCACAGTTTGAAAGTCATCGGCTTCAATGGTGATGTAGAAGGTATGGTCTAACGGGGATACGTTTCCCGCCAGGACTTTCACGCCGGATGTCTTCTTTAGAGTCTGCCACCAACTGGAACTGCTCTTAGCTTGCTCCGGCGACCTGCCAGGACAGGTCTCATTGGTATGAGTATGAACTACCTGAAAAAGCATTGTTCGCCTCCTTCTTGAATTACCGTTTGTTATTGGCTGTATCCATGTTCCTATATAATAAATTCTATTGGCGAAACCATCTACAAGTCATAAAATCTTACCGGAAAGTGTTACGGATTTGTGACATTTTATATTGGGCTCGCTTGCACGTTTGATATAAAGAGGCGTTTAAAAAGGGGTATAAAAAAGGGGGGAATAACTGAAAGTCATGCCCCCCTTTCACTCCGAAAAAATTTAATTATCCGATGAACAGCGGGCACATCACCAGCGTGATGGTCGCCAGGAGCTTTACCAGCACGTGCAATGAAGGCCCCGCCGTGTCTTTGAGCGGGTCGCCAACCGTATCGCCGACGACCGCCGCCTGGTGAGCGAAGCTCTTTTTCCCCAGGACGTTGCCGTCCGCGTCTTTGAGTTGCCCGTCCTCGATCATCTTCTTGGCGTTGTCCCACGCCCCGCCGCCGTTGTTCATGAAGGACGCCATCATGATGCCGCCGATGGTGCCTACCATCAGCACCGCCGCCACGACCATCGCGGCGTCATAGTCGGCGGAAAGATAACGGAACACCACGCCGATGATAATCGGGCCGAGCACAGGCAGCAGTCCCGGGGCGATCATTTCTCGCAGGCCGGCGCGGGTGGTGATATCAACACACTTCGCGTAGTCCGGCTGGTGCGGGTGCGCCGGGTCCTTGGGATTGAGAATCTCGGGGTCGGCGCGGAACTGTCGCCGCACCTCCTCGATGATTTTAGAAGCCGTCTTGCCGACCGCTTTAATCGCCCAGGCGCTGAAGAGGTAAACAATCATCGCCGCCAGCAGCGCCCCCACGAACACTTCTATCCGGGCGATGTTGACTGAAAGCAGGGGGTTATCGGGTCGCAGGAAGTTGACGCGGTCGATGTAAGCCTGGAAAAGCAGGAAGGCCGCCAGTCCCGCCGAGACCATGGCGTAGCCTTTGGTCAGGGCTTTGGTGGTATTGCCCACCGCATCCAGTCTGTCGGTTATCTTGCGGATTTCCGGTCCCGCCCCCGCCATCTCGTTGATACCGTTGGCATTATCGGTAATCGGCCCGAAGGTATCCATCGAGAGGACGAAGGGGCAGGTCATCAGCATGCCCATCGTGGCGACGGCCGTGCCGAAAGCTCCCGCGCCCTCGACGCCGCTCTCTTTGCCCATCCAGAAGGCCACCAGCAGCGCAATGCCGATGATAAGCGCGGTGGCGAAGGTGGTGGAGAAGCCGACGGACATGCCCATGATGATGTTGGTGGCGGGTCCGGTCTTGGACGCCTCGGCGATGTCACGTACCGGCCGGTAGCGCCACTCCGTGTAGTACTGGGTGACGAAGACGATAACGACGCTGGCGATAATGCCGACCAGCCCCGCCCCGAACAGCCACCAGTTGTCGAGCATGAAGTAGACGGTCACCGCCAGTCCGATTATCGAAAAGGCGATGGAAACGAAGTAGCCGCGATTGAGGGCGTTCATGGCGTTCTCGCTCTCTTTGGCGCGGACACAGAGCAGCCCGATCATGCTGGCGATCATGCCGAAGCCGCGGACGCAGAGCGGGAACAAGATCCAGGCGATGTTGTTCGTTGCCAGGTATGCGGCGATGCCGAGTATCATCGCGCCGATGTTCTCGGCGGCGGTGGACTCGAAGAGGTCGGCGCCGCGTCCGGCGCAGTCGCCGACGTTATCGCCGACGAGGTCGGCGATAACGGCCGGATTGCGCGGGTCGTCCTCCGGAATGCCGGCTTCCACTTTACCTACCAGGTCGGCCCCGACGTCCGCCGCTTTAGTGTAGATGCCTCCCCCGAGCTGCGCGAAGAGGGCGACGAAGCTGGCGCCGAAGCCGAACCCGACGATTAAATGCGGGGCTATCTGGGGGTTGTTGTTGCCGCCGTAGGCGAAGAAGATAACGGTGACGCCGATAAGGCTGAGGGCGGTGATGAGAAAGCCGGAGACGGCGCCGCCGCGCAGGGCGACGTTAACCGCCTCGGTTAAACTTTTCTGCGCCGCGGCGGCGCAGCGGACGTTAGACTTGACCGCGATGTACATCCCGATAAAGCCGGCCAGGCCGGAGCAAAACGCCCCCACCAGGAAAGCCACGGCGGTGCGCCAGCCGATGCCTAGCTGGGTAACGGCGATGTTCTCCGCTTCTTCCGTGCTGGTCAGCACCCCGACCAGCACCCCGATAATCACCGCGACGCCGATGGCGTACATGGCGATGGTGCTGTACTGGCGCTTGAGAAACGCCCAGGCGCCCTGGAAGATAATATCGCCGATTTCTTTCATCTTGGGAGTGCCCGTGGGGCGTTTCATGACGTTCCTGATGAGCAGAAGGGCGAAGATAATAGTCAATACCCCCGCTACAGGTACAATCCAGAATATTCCCGGTAAATCTGACATTTTCCCCCTTTCAAGTCAAGATTCTAACTCTTATTCCTCCGGGGGGCGTTCGTTAGCCTTCCCCGGCTTGCTTTGAATCGTTAGCAAAAAGAAAGAGCAGGAATTGTATGACTCCTGCTCTATATTAACAGCAACGTGCGACCATAATTACCCAAGCATTATATATGATAGCCGGCCCTTTGTCTATACCGGAAGTTTTAGCACCCGGGTAC
>CAYXOZ010000171.1:0-3614 GCA_964467135.1 uncultured Dehalococcoidaceae bacterium | reverse complement strand
TAGTATCTCCCCAACTCTTCCAGCCTGTCGTCACTGATGCCGAAGTGGTGGGCTATTTCATGCCGGACGACGCGCTGTATCTCTTCGACAATCTGGGCGTCGCTCCGGCACATTGCCTCGATTGATTTCCAGAAGATGGTTATCTTGTCCGGTACCACGAAACCGTAGTCGTGGGTTCGTTCGGTGAGCGGCACGCCTTCGTAAAGCCCCAGCAACGAATGCCCGTGTTTTTCTTTTAAGGTTTTAAGCTGGGAGCGCGTGGGTATGTCCGCCACGACGATGTCGATGTTTTCCAGCCTTTCCCGGAATTCTTCGGGTAGTTTATCGATGGCTTCACCGACCAGCTTTTCAAATCTCTCGATGTCCATTTTTTACCCCTGCAACTCCCCGAGTTGCGCCAGTTCGAATTTCATCCCGTCCCGCGCTGCGATGACCCGGATGCCGGTCTTCTGCGCTAGCGCCTCGGCGACGAGCCACGGTCTGGCCTTCCAGACGTGCATCCCGAAGTGGCTCAGGATAGCGGTCTTCGGCTTTATCTCTTTAACGAGGCGCTCCACGTCCGGCACGCTCAGGTGGTCGATGGGTGGGCGGGGCTCGATGAACACCATGTTGATGATTATCAGGTCGCAGCCGGTGTAGCTCTTGGCCAGCCCTTCGAAGTAGCGCGTGTCGGCGATGTAGCCCGCGGTGTAACCTGGAGATTCAAACACCAGGCCGTAGGTCTCTACCGGGTGTATATGCCTGGCCGAAGTCCGGAACGTCAGGTTGCCGGTCTGGTAGGTCTTTTCCGCTTCCAGCACGGTGATTCCTTCTATATAGTTTTTCAGGTAGGAAAAAATAATCGATTCCGGCGCCAGGGCGTCCGCCGGCGCGAATAGCTGACCGCGCTTTTTAAAACCGCCGTTGGTCATCGCTTCCGCCATCACGTTCACATCACCAACGTGGTCCAGGTGGCGGTGGGATACGATGATGGCGCTCAGCTTTTCCGGGTTCAGTTTTCTCTTGGTGGTCTGGACGATGCAGCCCGGCCCCGGGTCGATGAGCACCTGGGTATTGTTCAGGTTCATCCAGATTCCCCCCGAGGCCGCCAGCTGCTTACTCACCATGAAGCGGGCGCCCGCCGTCCCCAGGAACGTTATGGTATCGCCGGGCGGGATTTCGTCAATTTTACGCGGGGCCATTTTTCTATGATAAGAGATACAAAGCATTTTTACAATGAAGTTCACTTCCGGTCATTCCAGCGCAGGCTGGAATCCACCCCTTTTCCCACCCTTATTTTGTTTCTGTTTGTTTTTGGTTGTTCGTACTGACCTCACCCCTTTATCCCCTCTCCGGCCAGGTACATTGAGCGATGTTCAAAGATATTTATGGCTGGAGAGGGGAGTCTAAGAGAGAGGGGGCTAAGCCCCCTCTCAAATTCTCTCCCCCTCTCAAACTTACTGATGATAGAGCATCGTATATCGGCTTGTTTGAGAGGGGGCAAGGGGGTGAGTATAAAGAATCAACCATATGCAAACAGTACACTTGTTTTTAAGATTTGTTTTTTGACTTTTCGGTTTCCCAACAATATACTTAATAGACCTAAAGATATATATCTTTAGGTACACCTTTGTCACGAATAACTTTGGTATAATCAGGAGGTGAAGAAAAAAATGGAAAAGCAAGTGACGACTCACCGCGGCGGGCACCTTGAGGCCCTGCTCAACGGCTGCCCGGATGCCATCCTCGCCATCAATGCCGAAGGGATTATCAAGTTCGCTAACAAGGAGGCCTGTAAGCTCACCGAACGCACCATGAACGAGCTTATCGGCGAAAACATCGTGGAAATCTACGAGAGCACCGAGGCCGCCCGCGAGGCCAACCGCAAGATTTACGCCGCCGGCGGCACCATCCACGACCTGGAGACCAAGACCCGTACCAAGTCCGGCAAGCTGGTTCCCGTGCGCGTTTCGGCTTCGCACCTTTATGACAGCAGCGGCAAATACATCGGTGGTGTGGGCTATTTCTGCAAGTACCGTCCCTGGGCCGGCGCCGAGGCGGAAGTCAAGGCGCGTGTCGATGAGTTGGAAGCCCGACTCGACAAATGGAAAGCCCTGGCGGCGCCCGTCTTCGAGTTATATCCCGGGCTATCTATCATGGTGGTGGTTGGCCACCTTGATGCTGACCGCTTTGAGCATATCACCACCAATCTGCTTAACCATATCACGAGTGTCAAGACCCGCGTTGTCCTCCTTGACCTGTCCCCAGCGGTTATGGACGAAGAAAAGGTCGCCGAACAACTGAAAAAGACGGTACGTGCTGTCCGTTTGCTGGGGGCGGAGTGTGTGGTTGCTGGTATGCAGGCAGCTCTGGCTCGGGCTCTGGAACCGCTGGTTACTGACATTAGTATGGCTAAAAATTTCAGTTGTATGGACCTTGCTCTGGAAGCCTCACTTGACATAATAGGCTGTAAAATCTGCCCGAAGGACTAGACTCAGGAGGAACGGTATTGGATAAGGTCTTACCCGGCATCGATAAAGCGGTGGAGGATATCCCGGACGGAGCCATGATTGCCATCCCCGGCTTTTTTGCCGCCGGCGTCCCCAGGTATTTGTTGCAGGCTATTATCAGGAAAGGTATCAAGGATTTAACGTTAACGTGCGGTTGCGGCCCGCTGCTCGGCGCGGCTGAAGAGTTGCGGGACCTGGTGAAAAACGGCCAGCTTAAAAAAGTCATCGATTCTTACGGTCTTTTCCGTTCGGCGACCAAGGGGATGCAGGACCCCTTCGAGCAGGCGGTCCGGGCCGGTGAAATTGAGTTCGAGGTCTATCCTATGGGCACGATGGCGGAAAAATACCGCGCCGGCGGCGCCGGCATCCCGGCTTTCTTTACCCCCACCGGCGTCGGCTCGGTGGTGGAGGAAGGCATCGTTTCCAATATCGATGCCAACCGCAGGCCGAAAGAGACGCGGATAATCGATGGCAACAAATACGTTCTGGAATACGCCTTGAAGCCGGATTATGCTTTTATCCATGCGCTGGTCGGTGACCGCGATGGCAATGTGCGGTATGCCAAGACGGCGAGGAACTTTAATCACGTTATGGCCACGGCGGCCAGGATTACCATCGCTGAGGTCGAAAAGCTGGTTGAGCCCGGCGATTTGGACGGCGACGATATTCATACGCCGGGGGTGTACGTGCACCGGGTCGTTAAAGTGCCTCGACCTAAGTTCGCTATCACTATCGACTAGCAGGAAGGTGATGAAATGTCTCCAAAGATAAAGTTCAAAGGGCTTTCGCGGGAGTTGATTGCTTTGCGCGTCGCCAGCGAGCTTGAAGATGGCACTTATGCCAATCTCGGTATCGGTATCCCGACTCTTGTTTCGGACTGGATTGAAGGGCGGGATATCGTGCTCCAGTCGGAGATCGGCATGCTCAAGACCGGCCCTCTGGCGGCCGGCGATGATATTAACCAGGACCTGATTAACGCCAGTTGCCAGCCGGTCACCGAGCTGCCCGGCTCCTGTTATTTTGATATCGCCGAGTCTTTCGGGATGATACGCGGCGGCCATATCGACGTAGCGGTCATGGGCGCTTTACAGGTGAACGAACGCGGCGACTACGCCGGGTGGTCTA
>CAYXOZ010000170.1:0-3622 GCA_964467135.1 uncultured Dehalococcoidaceae bacterium | reverse complement strand
GGGGCCAGGGGGTGAGGTTATTATATCGCGCTCGTGCGGAATCGCCAGATGGCGATGGCGCTGAAAATCACCGTGAAGCCGACCAGCGCCAGCATTTCCGGCACCGCCGCCCCGAAGTCCGCCCCGAAGAGCATCAGCTTGTTGAACCCGGTGGTCGCCCAGGCGTGCGGTGATATCTTGGCGATGTTCTGCAGCCAGTCCGGGTACAGGAACAAAGGCCACCAGCACCCTCCCAGCGGCGCCAGCACCAGCGAGGTTATCACCCCCAGCGAACCGGCGCTGCGCTCGGTCCTGGCGAAGGTCGCCAGCATCACCGCGAAAGCCGAGGAAAGCAGCACCATCAGGACTGACAGGATGATGACCCCCGCCGGGGACAGCCCCAGGTCCACTTTAAATGCCACCAGCCCGACTATCCAGAATATGGCTATCTGCACCAGCCCTTTGATGGCGGAGCCGGCAAAAATACCGCCTAATATGGACGACTTCCTTACCGAGCTGGCGAGCAGCCTTTCCAGGGTGTGGTTCTGCCGCTCGCGTACTATCATCGCCGAGGATATGGCCGCGGCGAAAAACACGAACATCACCAGGTAGCCGGGTATGACGTAGTTGGAGGGGTTTTCCGCTTCCACGTCCCCTATCTTCTCCGGCCGGAACGTAATTAATGATGCTTCAACTTCTCCCCCGCCCCCCTCGAATATCCTCTGTATCATCGTTTCTACGGCTTTATTGATACTTTCCGTATCCGGTGGTAACAGGCCGTACCGTACCATCAGCTCTATGCTGGCTTTGATGATGACCTGGTTCGCCCCGATTTCCGAGGCTATTGCTCCCGCCATGCCGTTGAGGGCGGCCCGTGTGTTGAGATTACCGGCGTCGGCAAAGACCTCCAGGTTGGTCGGTTGACCCCCGGCAAAGGCGCTGGTAAAGTCCGCCGGGAAAGCGATGAACCCGGCCAACTCGCCGTCTTCGACCGCTTTCCGGGCGACCTCGTAGTCTTTGTCCTGGATGATGACGGGCTGCCCGGGCTGGAGCTGTGTCTCGTTTTGCGTTTCTATCGCGCCGATTATTCTATGGCTGAGACCCCCCGCCGCCTCCCGCGTCAGCAGGTGCAGCTCGAGACGGTCGTCGCCGCCGCCCGCCCCCGCCAGCAGGAAGTTGAACATGATGATAAAGAGGAAGGGGAAAACGATGAAGAAGAACACGGAGGCGCGGTCCCGCGTAAAGATTTTCAGGTCTTTCTGGGCGATCAACCATATGTGTTTGATGCTGTTCATCGTTGTTTATTTGCCCCCGGGCACGGCTT
Organism: uncultured Dehalococcoidaceae bacterium; assembly: GCA_964467135.1. Classification (GTDB taxonomy): domain Bacteria; phylum Chloroflexota; class Dehalococcoidia; order Dehalococcoidales; family RBG-16-60-22; genus JBFYTX01. Next base: position 2,319 of record CAYXOZ010000170.1, on the reverse strand, counting down.
TGAAAAGCAGCCGGCTGACGATTATCCCCGCCGCCGCCACCCCGGCGAATATCGCCAGCGGCACTATCGCATCACCCAGCGAGCCCCCCTCGGCGATTACCTTCCTGAGGGCTTCGTTGGCGTAGGTGTTGATGGATATCCTGCCGAGCGTATAGAGCACCGTCCCTTTCGTAACCTCGAAAAACGTGCCCCCGAGCATGACCATGAACATCGTGAAGACCACCCCTATCCAGTTGGCGGCGTCCGGGGTCCGCGCTATCGCCGCTATTACCAGTCCCAGCGCCGAGGCCGCCGCCGTGAACACGAGAACGATTACCAGCGATTCGAGGAACGTAATCGGCGTGAACATCTGGAAGACCGCGTAGGACAGCGAGAAGAGGATGACCGTCTGCACGAAGCCGCGCATGACCGCGGCGATGTATTTGCCGAAGAACAGTTCCCCTTTGGTGAGTCGCGTGGTGAGCAGCCGCTCCAGCGTGCCTTTGCGCCTCTCCTCGACGATGACCTGGGCGCTCATGGTGAGGGCGAAGAGGACGTACATGGTGACGATGCCCGGCAGGTACTGGTTAACCAGGTCGCCGACTCCCCCCACCACCTCCTCTTTTACGCCTAGCGCCGGGTTTTGCTGTTCCTCGGCCAGCAGCTCTTGAACGGTGATATCGATGCGTTCCTCGGGTACGTCCGTCCCCTGGAGGTTGCTCTTGACCTGGCTGTTTACCCGGAAGGCGGTGTTGATATTCTCGGCCACGCCGCGGATGATGCTGGCGAGTATCTGCCCTTCCTGCCCCCCGTTGCCCCTCTGTTTGAAGACGGCTTCGGCTTTTTGTCCGGACGCCAGCGCCTCCGAGAAGCCGGCTGGTATGTAGAGCACCAGGAGGAGGTCGGAGTTGGCGAGCTTGGTGTCGGCTTCCGCCGCCGTGAGCGTCTCTATTTCAATGCCGTTTATCTGGTCGAGCTGTTCTATGAGTTGCGTGGCGTAGATGCCGTTGTCTTCATTGACCACGCGTGCGGTGGCTTTGAAAAGCGTTTGCCCCCCGAAGGCCCCGTAGATGAGGGCGAAGGTGACTATCGGCAGGAGCAGCGTGAACGCGAGGTCGCCTTTGTCCTGCAGGTACAGGCGTACTTCGTTGAGGGCGATTAGCAGTGCTCGTTTCATGTTCGTCTAGTCGCGCAGGCTGCGCCCCGTGAGCTTGAGGAAGACGTCTTCCAGGGTGACTTTTTCCGGCGACCCTATCTGGGATTTGAGCTGGTAGGGCGTGTCGAGGGCGATTATCTGGCCGCCGTCCATGATGGCGATGCGCTGGCAGAGGCGGTCGGCTTCTTCCATGTAGTGGGTGGTGTAGAGTATCGTCATGCCTTTTTTCTGGAGCCCGAGGATATTTTCGTAGATGTTGTTCCTGGATTGCGGGTCGATGCCGACCGTCGGCTCGTCGAGGAACAGTAGTTGGGGGTGCCCCATGAGCGCTATGGCGAGGTTGATGCGCCGTTTCATGCCTCCGGAGAACTTGGCGACTTTCCCTTTGGCTCTTTCCTGTAGTCCCATGAGCTTTAGGTTGGCCATGGCCTGCTCCCGGGCTTCTTGGCCGTCGAGCCCCGCCATCCGCCCGAAGAATATCATGTTGTCGATGGCGCTGAGGTCTTCGTAGAGGGCGAGGTCCTGCGGGCATACCCCGATGATGCTGCGCACGGCCGCGGAGTCGCTTTTGACGGAATGCCCCCCGATCGTTATCTCGCCGCGGTCGGCCTCGAGGACGGTGGACATCATGCGGATGGTGGTCGTTTTGCCGGCGCCGTTGGGCCCCAGCAGCCCGAAGATTTCCCCTTTTGAGATGGAGAACGAGACCCCGTTGACGGCTTTAAAATCACCGAAGCTTTTTTGCAGGTCTTTGACGACTAAGAATTCTTCGGCCATGCCCTTGCCCTCCGCTTTTTACCTGTGGGAAAAAATTGAAAATTCCTCGCCATTATATACATAGACATCATAGGTTTACAAACCCCCGCCCCCCTGTCATTGCGAGACCATCCCGACGCAGTCGGGAGGCGCGGCAATCTCACACAATTGTCATTCCGGCGAAGCTTGTCCCGTACTCGATACGGGAGCCGGAATCCAGCCACCATCCCCAACACCACCTATAAAGTAACCTATCCCCCTGACCCCCTTCCCTTCGGATTAAGGGAAGGGGGCATAAAAAAGGAGGGGTTAACACCCCTCTTAAAACTCCCTCTTTTTATACCCCACCCATTTTCCCCCCACCACCTCCAACAAGAGCAGTATTAAAGTGGTTAGGTGTATCTGATAGGGAGTTTATGTCTTTAAAA
>CAYXOZ010000169.1:0-3642 GCA_964467135.1 uncultured Dehalococcoidaceae bacterium | reverse complement strand
CCAATCCCATATTAACGACCCTGCGCTACTTCAGGAACGAATACATCGAACACATAACGCTGGGCAGGTGCCCAGCGCTCATGTGCCAGCACCTTATCGCGTACTATATATTACCTGAAAAGTGCGAGCGGTCCTGCGACGCCTGCGTGGGCAGCTGCACGGTGGAAGCCATCAGCCCCAACAAAAAGAGAATCAAGGTGATAGACCAGGAAAAGTGCGTCAAGTGCGGCACGTGCCTGAAAGCCTGCCCGGTGCAATATAACGCTGTAGTGAAGCTCTCGCCGCCGAGCGAGGTGGTGAAAACCAATACTACAAATACTACCAATACTACCAATATTACAAATACTACCAATACTACAAATATTAAAAAAAGATAAAAAAGAAGAAGTTGAAAATAAACCTCTCCCCCTAACCCCATCTCCGCCTGGCAGAGAGGGGAAGAAGAACGGTAAGAAACATATGACACGAGGGCGGTGGGTAGGAAAAGATAAAAAAGAATAAAATATAATTTGGCGATGGGTGGTGGGAATACCAGATAAAAAATGAAGAATGTAACAATAACAATCGATGGAAAAGAGGTAAAAGCCCGCCCCGGGCAAAAGGTGCTGTGGGCGGCGCTGGAGAACGGTATTTATATCCCCAACCTCTGCGCCATCAAAGACAAACCGGAGCCGAACGCGTCCTGCCGGGTCTGCTGGGTGGAAGTGGCGGGTAAAGCCAGGCCGGTGACCGCCTGCACCGAAGAGGTATTAGAGGGGATGGTAGTAAACACGAGGGGGGAAAAGGCGCGGGGGTTAGCGAAAGCCGGTTTCGACCTGCTGATGGCATCGCACGCGCTGGACTGTGCCCACTGCTCAGCCAACGGCGTCTGCGAGCTGCAAAAGATAGCTAAAATACTAAAGTGCAGTCTAAAGCCCAGACGACTGCGCCTGCTCTTGAGAGACCTGCCGATAGACGACAGCAACCCGCTTTTCACCTATACCCCCGACAAATGCATACTGTGCGGACGGTGCGTTTGGGAGTGTAAAAAACAGAAAGAACATGCCATACTGGGGTTCGCGCACCGGGGCTTCGAGCGGAGGCTGACGACATTCGCGGACGAGCCGGTAGGCAAAGACAGGTGCCTGGACTGCACAGAGTGCGTTAAAGTGTGCCCGACGGGGGCGCTGGCGATGAAAAACTCAAATCTCAAAAATCAAATCTCAAAACCACAGATAAAAAGTTAAAAATAAATTTCTAACCTCACCTCCTTACCCCCTCTCCAATCCAGATAAATTTCCTGAAGAAATTACTCCAATCTATCCCCCTAGCCCCCTTCCTTTGGTAAAGGAAGGGGGAATCTAAAAAGAAATCCCTGCTTGAAGAGTATTTATCTCACAAAGGCCAGTGACGTGCGCAGCGATAAATAACGGCCGCCTCCTTTTCCCTGGATGGGGGGAGGGGACACAACTCCGGGATAAGCCTAAAATGACACGAGGGTGGCGAGGGTGGGAAAAGATGAGATACGAGAGGCGGGGGAATGCTAATGATACCGGGGGGACCTGGGGCGGGGAAATACGGATTCTTCGCTGCGCTCAGAATGACAGGTTAGCGGAAGCGGGGGGATTTGGGGCGGGGGGAAGGCGAGTGTTTCTGGCCGGGGCGGCGCTCGTTGCGGAAATCCGGGGCGATGATATTAAAGGTCACGCTCATATTCCGGTCCATAAGGCGGGAGCTGATAGACTCATCAACTTTCTCCGTAATCTCATCTAAAGTCAGGCGGGTGGTGACAACGGTGGGGAGCCGGGAGTTATAGCGGTAGTTGATAAGCTGGTAAAGCTTTTCTTTGACCCAGGGATTAGTCGACTGCTCGCCGAAATCATCGAGGACGAGGAGGGGGGCGGTCTTAACGCTCTCGAAAAGCTGGTCGTAAGAGACCTTGCTATCCGGGGAGAAAGCCGAACGGAGGTGGTCGAGAAAGTCCGGGACGACCACGAATAAAGCGGGCTTGCCGAGCTCGTAACGATGGTTGACGATAGCGGCGGCCAGGTGGGTCTTACCGCAGCCGGTCTCCCCCATAAAGACCAGCCAGCCCTCCGGGTTTTTAGCGAAATCAAAAGCCAGGCGATAGGCGGCGTCCATATTATCCTGCTGCTCGGCGGTAAGGTCATTACGGCGCTTATAACTGATAAAAGTCATATTTTTCTGAAGCTCGAACTCCGGCGGCCAGGAATAAATCGCAGCGGGCGAGGTCTCCTCCAGGACAAAGACGCGGCACAAACGGGCATCGGTAAGTCGGGTGCGGAGTCGGTCGTCCAACTGCTCCAGAGAAACCGCGGCCACGATAACGGTAGGCAGCTCGGCGTTAAAGCGGGAGGTCAGCAGCTGGTCGAGCTTCTCCTTAGCGAAAGGCGTCCCCGACTGCACGCCCAAATCATCCAGAACGAGCAAAGGGGCATTTTTCACCTGGTCGAAAAACTCGCTGTAAGGCAACTCGGCATCGGCGCCGAAAGAACGGCGAATGCGGTCGAGCAAATCGGGCGCCGTCAGATAAAGGGCGGGGTGGCCCTCATCGGTGCGCTCGTTAACGATGGCCGCCGCCAGATGGGTCTTGCCGGAACCGCTGGGGCCGCTAAAGACCAGCCAGCCGGTCAGGTCGGCGGCGAAAGATCTGGCCGCCTGGAAAGCCCGGCCGAAAAGCTCCTGGGCGCGGGGGTTTGAACTGCGGCCTTCCGGGATGAGATTTTCAAACGTAAAGCGTGCCAGCGAGCCCAGATTGCTATACTGCTTCAGTCGCGCCTGAAGCTCTTTATCCTGCTCGGCTTTAACGCAGCGGCAGGGCACGACGCGGGAATAGTCCGGCTGCCCCGAGGGGAGGCGGGGATGAACGACCCGGGCTCCCTTACAGAGGGAGCAGTCAGTACCCGGGGCGGGCGTTTCATCAGCGGCGGACCATGTGCCCGTATTTTCCTTTGATGAACCGGTCAGGGTCTGTTTTTTTAGAATCTCGCTGATATGTTCCATCACCGCGGCCTTCCACCGACCATGTCTCCAAAATTTTCAGCATATATTTGATGTTGCGTTTATTATGTAAAACCGACTCTTTGATGGCGTCCCGAATCCAGTCCGCCGGATAGTTTTTCTCCGCGTCGCGGAGCTCATCGGCAATCATGGGGGTCAGCATGCCAATATTCTGCTCGTAGAGAGTAAAGATATCCGGGAGGGGCTCAGGAGAGGGGGATACAGGGGGAGAGGTTCTGAGCCCGGGCAATTTCAGCTCGCCGGTCTTTATCCTGGCTAAAGCCTGGCGACCGGCTTCGTCGTTTAAGAAATACAACTCGGCGGGACAGCCATCGGCGACGGAAAGGCTTAAAAGAACGCCCCGTTCCACAACTTTTTTGAGGGCGTCCCGCAACGACTCCTCGGAACCCAGACTCCGCATCAGGGCGGGGTTATCCAGCAACTCGCTAAAGCTCATATAGCGCGGGTAGCCCTTTTTACGATAGAGCGCCGCCATAACGTGAAGGGTCGTTTTCAGCTCGGCGAGATCATTAATTTCCGGCAGCAGGTTGCTGAAAAAGACGTTGGGGACGGAGGTGAACTCCACCCTGCCGGAGGGAAAACCTGCGAACTCTTTCATAGCAGCGGCAGCTCCGCGGTACC
>CAYXOZ010000168.1:0-3645 GCA_964467135.1 uncultured Dehalococcoidaceae bacterium | reverse complement strand
CTCAACTGCTTTATCCCGATGGGCTGGATGCAACGCATGACCCAATACAAAGAAAAGTCCGCCGGGCACAAAGAGCAGGTAAGCGTGGGCGTCTTCGACTACCCGGCGCTGATGGCGGCGGATATCCTGTTGTACAGGACAGATGTCGTACCGGTGGGCGATGACCAGAAACAGCACGTAGAGCTTGCCCGCGACGTGGCGCAGCGCTTCAATAATTTTTACGGAGAGGTCTTTACTCTGCCGGAGCCGCTAATAGCTGACGTCGGCTCCCGCATCATGGGGCTGGACGACCCCACCCAAAAGATGAGCAAGAGCGAGACCGCCCCGGGCCATGCCATCGGCCTGCTCGACCCGCCGGATGCCATCCGCGCCAAAATTATGCGGGCGACGACCGACTCACATAAAGAAATCCGCTTCGACGAGGGCCGACCTGGCGTTAATAATCTCCTGACCATCTACCATGCTTTCACGGGCGAAAGCAAAAAAGATATCGAGGCTAAGTTCGAAGGTAAAGGCTACGGCGACCTTAAGAAAGTTCTATCCGAAGTCGTCATCGAGGGGCTGCGGCCTTTACAGGAACACTATAAGACATTAACCGCCGAGCCCGGTCATATAGACGCCGTTTTAAATGAAGGCGCCGCTAAAGCCCGTCCCCTCGCTGATAAGATGCTCGTTGAGGTGAAAAAAAAGGTGGGACTGGGATAGTCCGTCTTTTCGCTTTTTGTGACATTTCTTACATACTTTTTCCGGCGTATAGGTTTAAACTTAAAATGTAGTCATAGCCTTTATCGGAGACATATATGCCGGAAAAACCTAAATCGGAACACAGGCTGCCATTGACACCTTCGGTAGAGGAAGGACCTTATTACACCCCCGGCTCGCCGGAGCGCACGGTGATAGCGGAAAAGGACACACCAGGGACCAAACTCATTGTGGAAGGGCGGGTCCTAGACCAAAACGGGCGGCCGATAACCCACGCCTGGTTAGACTTCTGGCAGGCCGATGGCAACGGCCGGTACGATAACGCCGGTTATAAACTGAGGGGTCACCAATTTACCGATACGGATGGCCATTATACACTGGAGACCGTTAGACCTCGAGAATACTCTTTCCGTTCCCCGCATATTCACGCAAAGGTACGCGCCACGGAAAGCTCACCGATACTAACAATACAGCTCTATTTCCCCGATGAGAAAAGGAACGCGACCGATCCTATCTTTGAAAAACGGGCGGTAATGGACGTGAAAGACACGCCTGACGGGCAAAAGGCGACGTTCGATTTTGTAGTGGAAGTCTAAGAATCCCTATTTCCTGTACTTCTTAACAAACCGCCCCATACGTCTTAACGCTTCCTCGATATCCGCCAAAGACGTGGCGTAGCAGCAGCGCACGTAGCCCTCCCCGCATTGCCCAAAAGCCGAGCCGGGCACCACTGCGACTCTTTCCTCCATGAGCAGCTTCTCTGAGAACTCCTCGGAGGTCATGCCGGTGCAGGTAATGGATGGGAAGGCATAAAAAGCCCCCTTCGGCTCATAGCAGAGCAGGCCGATATCGTTCATTCCTTTTACGATGACCTTGCGCCGCCGGTTATAGTCTGCCACCATCTCTACCACGTCCGGCTCGCCGGTCCTTAATGCTTCTATCGCAGCCACCTGCGCCGGCGTGGGCGCGCTCATGATGGTGTACTGGTGAATCTTGGTCATCGCGGCGATGATGTCTTTTGGCGCCGCCGCATAACCGATACGCCAGCCGGTCATGGCATAGGCCTTGGAAAAGCCGTTTAAAAGTATCGTTTTCTCTTTAACGCCCGGCAGGCTCGCGAAGCAGGTATGCTCTGTATCGTAAGTGAGACGCGAGTAAATCTCGTCCGAGATAACGACAAGGTTGTGTTGGCGCGCCACCTCGGCCAGCTTCAGCAGCTTTTCCCGCGGCATGATCGCGCCGGTGGGGTTGGACGGAAAGCCGATGAGGATAGCCTTGGTCTTTTTTGTGATTTTAGCTTCGATGTCCCTAGCTTCGACGGTGAAGTTGTTGTTGGCATAGGTGGGCACCATGACAGGCGTGCCCTCGGCGAGAATCACGCAGGAATCGTAAGCCACGTAATGTGGATCCGTCATGATGACCTCGTCGCCGGGGTTGAGGATAGCGCGCATCGCCAGATCTAGAGCTTCACTGACGCCCACGGTCATGAGAACCTCACTGTAAGGGTCGTATTCCACGTTATATTTCTCTTTGAGGTACCTTGCCGTCAGTTCTCTCAGTTCTGGAATGCCGGAGTTGGAGGTATACATGGTATTGCCGCGCTCCAGGCTCTTGACTGCCGCTTCGCTGATATGCCAAGGCGTGGCATAGTCCGGCTCGCCGACTCCCAACGAAATAACGCCTTCCATATTAGCAAGGAGGTCGAAGAACTTGCGTATCCCAGATGGAGACAGGCGGTTAGCCCTCTCCGAGATTATTTTAGCTAACTTGGTCTGATTTGTGTTTACTGCCATGTTTCTCCGCAAAGATGACCCAGCTATAATATCACGGGCTGTCTTTTGACCCCCTCCCCTCCCTCCAAGATTTCACCGTCGTCCTTATAGCGTTTCAGCACGAAGTGCGTTACCGTCCCCTGCACGCCTTCAAGATGGGCGAGGTTCTGGGAAACGAAGTCCGCGACTGTGTGTTCCGTCTTGCCAACGACCACCAGCAGTAAGTCGTAATTGCCGGAAGCGAGGAATAAAGAGCGCACCTGCTGGAACTGGGCGATACGCCCGGCAATAGAGTCGAAGCCGGCTTCCGGTTCCGGCTTGACTTTGACTTCTATGAGAGCCCAGACCTGCTCGTCGTCCTCAAGGCGGTCCCAGTTGACGAGCGTTTTATACTTAAGGATAATGCGGTCTTTTTCCGCCTGATGAACGAGCCTGGCTACCTCAGCGGAAGACAGGCCGGTCATGGTGGATATCTGCTTATCAGTGGTACGGGCATCATTTTCCAGTATCTTTAAAACATCTTTCAGCATACACTCACCTTCTCACCATTAACCCCGGAAAAAACAGATATAAACAGAATATCATTTACAAAGGGCGAATTCAAGGGGCTGATTCGTTATTCGTTTTTTTTAATATTTTTTTAGTATTTTCGTAGCTAATTAGCTTCAGTATTCGTTTTTCGATTTATGTTAAACCAGCTACGATTTTCAAGTATTCGTTTTTAGAGTTATGTTAAACCAGTTTCAATTCCCGGATATTCGTTTTACGGGTTGTTAAGCATAACGCTATCGGCCAGCGCTGGTATAATTATGCGCCAGCGAGGCAGGTAAAACAAGAGAATAATGTCAGTAAAATAATTATAAAATTAAAGGGAAAACGGGAACGGGTTCATTCCTTTTTGCGCAGGACCATGTAGCCCAGATAAATCTGCGGCAACATGAATACCGCCCAGACGATAGACTCAAACTTGGAGAACGGCGGCGTGTTCATAACACCCGCGAGGAACAGGATAAACATAATGATAACCAGGATGCTGAAGATAATGGTGTACCAGGCCAGCGCTTTCATGTGACCTCCTCGTTTCCGACTACCGAATGCCTCATATCATAACATAAAAAGAATATTAAGGGTAGGAGAGGAAATGAAGGGGATGGTGAAGTAATAAATCGAG
>CAYXOZ010000167.1:2231-3707 GCA_964467135.1 uncultured Dehalococcoidaceae bacterium | reverse complement strand
GTCGTGACGGTCATGGGCCACGTCGACCACGGTAAGACCAAGCTGCTGGACGCTATCCGCCAGACCAATGTCGTCGACTCCGAGGCGGGGGGCATTACCCAGCATATCGGCGCCTATCAGGCCACTATCAAAGGCCAGAAAATCACTTTCCTGGATACCCCCGGTCACGAGGCTTTCACCGCCATGCGCGCCCACGGCGCCAATATCACCGATGTGACTATCCTGGTCGTGGCCGCCGACGATGGCGTGATGCCCCAGACCCTGGAGGCTATCAACCACGCCCGCGCCGCCGAGGTGCCTATCGTCGTGGCGATTAACAAGATGGATAAGGATAACGCCGACCCCAATCGGGTCAAACAGCAGCTCGCCGAGGCGGGCCTGGTCGTGGAGGACTGGGGCGGCAGCGTTGTCGCCGTGGAAATCTCGGCTAAGGAGAAAAAGGGCATCGAGGCGCTGCTGGAAAGCGTTTTACTGGTCGCCGAGATGGAGGAGCTTAAGGCTAACCCCAACCAGCCGGCCGCCGGCGTCGTTATCGAGGCGGAAAAAGATAAGACCATGGGGCCTCTGGCTACCGTTTTGATTCAATCGGGTACATTGAAAGAGGGGGATACCGTCGTTGTGGGGGATACCTGGGGCAGAGTCAGGGCGATGTTTAACGATATCGGCAAGCGTCTTAAAAAAGCCGAGCCGTCTATGCCGGCTGAGGTTTTAGGTTTGAACGATGTTCCCCGCGTGGGCGATAACCTGGTGGCGGTAGCGGATGAGCGCCACGCCCAGGTCATCCTCGCCCGGCGCCGCGCGGAAGCGGAGAAGGAATCGGCCCGCGCTGCGGAAGCGGTGAACCTGGATAATCTCTACGACCAGATTAGTGCCGGCAAGGTCAAGGAATTGAACGTCATCCTCAAGACGGATGTCCAGGGCAGCATCGAGCCTATCCGGACGTCCCTGGAGCGTCTGGCCACCGAGGAGGTCAAGGTCAGGATTATCCACAGCGCCGCCGGCAATATTAATGAGAGCGATGTCATGCTGGCCGCCGCTTCCCATGGGCTTATCATTGGTTTTAGTGTCACTGCCACTGAGGGCGCCCGCCATCTGGCGTCGTCGTCCGGGGTGTCCATACGTTATTACAACATTATCTATACCCTCATCGACGATGTCGATAAAGCCCTGAAGGGTATGCTGGAGCCTACCTACGTCGAGGTTATCGATGGTCGCGCGACCGTCCAGGCTGTCTTCTCCGCCAAGGGGGCCAAGGTAGCCGGGGTCATGGTAAACGACGGCCGGGTCACCCGCAACGCCTCTGTCCGGGTGAGGCGGGGCAAGCAGGTGCTGGCCGATTCCACGGTAAACAGCCTCAAGCGCTTTAAGGACGACGTCCGCGAGGTGGCCGCCGGCTATGAATGCGGCGTTGGCGTTAAAGACTTTAACGACTTTAAGGTCGGCGATGTCCTGGAATTTTACCGGATGGAAAGAGCC
>CAYXOZ010000167.1:0-2131 GCA_964467135.1 uncultured Dehalococcoidaceae bacterium | reverse complement strand
CTGAGCGTAGCGGAGGATCTCGGTGAGGTGGGGTTTCTTACTTGTTAATTGTCCCTTGACACTTGATACTTGTTACTTGATACTTGTAACAAATGGACGGCATTTTAAACATCAATAAGCCCCTGTCCCTTACCTCCTACGGCGTGGTCGCCCGCGTGAAGCGTCTGAGTGGCGAGCGCCGCGTTGGCCACGCCGGCACTTTAGACCCCGCCGCCACTGGCGTTCTCCCGGTCTGCCTCGGGCAGGCCACGCGTATCGTTGAGTACCTCATGGACACCGCCAAGACATACCGCGCCTCTATTGAACTGGGTGTGTCTACGGATACCTATGACGCCGCTGGACAGGTCACCCGGTCCGCCGACTCATCCGGCATTAGCCTGCCGCAACTCGAACAGGTGCTGGCAGCGTTCCGGGGCCCCATCCGGCAGACTCCGCCCATGTTCTCTGCCCTCAAAAGCGGCGGCCAGCCTCTTTATAAACTCGCCCGCGCCGGCATCACTATCGAACGCAAAAGCCGCCCGGTCGTTATCCACCGCCTTGACCTTCTCGACTGGCAGTCCCCTCTAGCCACCCTGGAGATTGAATGTGGCAAAGGCACTTATATCCGCTCCCTCGCCCACGATATCGGGCAGGCTCTGGGCTGTGGCGCCTATCTCAAGAGCCTGGTACGCACCCGCTCCGGCATCTTCGATATCAAAGATGCCGTTTCCTTGCCTCGACTCGAGGAAGCTTTCCGTGACGGTAGCTGGCAGCGTTTTCTTTATCCCATCGATAGCGTCCTTCAGGACATGCCCTCGGTTACTGTGGATGAGGTAGCGGAAAAGGATATGAAAAACGGCAAGACCTTAAATATCCCCGGCATTGATAAACCCCCCGCTGACAGTAAATTCTTTCGCGCTTATTCACTGGACGGCCGTTTCCTGGGTATCCTGAGTTTCCTGCCTGATTCAGGCCTCTGGCATCCGGAAAAGGTGTTTATCGAGTATCGTTAGTGTCCCTCCCCTTTTCCCCCCAACGAGAAGAAGAAAGAGGGGCTTCGCCCCTCTTGGACGCCCTTTGCTTCCTCCCCTTTTCAACTTCCTGAAAGGAGAGTGCGTAGCGAGAGGGGGCGAAGCCCCCTCTCAACTCTTTCCCCCCTCTCAAACAGGAGAAAATCCGGGCACCGCAGGCGTTGCGGTTGGAGAGGGGGACTAAGGGGGTGAGTGTGAATAATAGCTATATAAAGGATAAAATTTATTCGTAAACCTTGACAGATTGAGATTAAACAGAGTATATTGGCACGGACGCTCGCCATTGCGGCGCGGTAGGCTTCCCGCGGCAGCGTCCGCAGAAGGGAGTAAGTACGAAATATGGGGAAAATTAACGTAGCGATTATCGGCGTGGGCAACTGCGCCTCCTCCCTGGTGCAGGGCGTTTACTACTATAAAAACGCTAAAGAAACCGACCACGTCCCCGGCCTGATGCATGTTAACCTGGGCGGCTACCATATTTCCGATATCAACTTTGTAGCCGCCTTTGATATTGATAAGAACAAGGTTGGCAAAGACCTCTCGGAAGCTATCTACGCTAAGCCTAATAACACCTATAAGTTCTGCGATGTCCCGGCCTGCGGCGTTAAGGTGCTGCGCGGCATGACCCACGACGGCCTGGGCAAGTACCTCTCCGAAATTATCCAGAAAGCCCCCTGGCCTACTGTGGATATCGTCAAGGTGCTTAAGGAGACGAAGACGGACGTGGTTTTGAACTACCTGCCCGTCGGCAGCGAGATGGCTACCAAGTGGTATGTCGAGCAGATATTACAGGCCGGCTGCGGCATGATTAACTGCATCCCGGTTTTTATCGCCAGCCGCAAGGACTGGGCGGCGCGTTTCGCCGACCACGGCCTGCCCGTCATCGGCGACGATATCAAGTCGCAGGTCGGCGCCACCATCGTGCACCGCGTGCTCACCAAACTCTTCGTCGACCGCGGTGTTAAGCTGGAAAAGACCTACCAGCTGAACTTCGGCGGCAATACGGACTTTCTCAACATGCTGGAAAGGGAGCGGCTGGAGTCCAAGAAAATCTCCAAGACCGGCGCCGTTACCTCCCAGCTCCCCTATAAAATCGACCCGGACGATATCCATGTCGGCCC
>CAYXOZ010000166.1:0-3738 GCA_964467135.1 uncultured Dehalococcoidaceae bacterium | reverse complement strand
AGACCTGGGAACGTCCGCTGGAGTGGACTTAAACTCGCCCTCCCTGCCCCGCGCGTAAATTACCGGCGTATCGGTCTCCAGCAGGAGCCTGTCCAGCGGCGCTTCTTTCACCGCACGCCGATGTTCCTCGTGGTAGGCTACGGCCGGCGTAACGGACAGATAATAACCTTGTTCTATGATATTCCGCAGCACACTCGAAGGACCAGTATACCAGTGGAAGACCGCTTTCGACACACCTGCCTCAATGACGGCGTCCAAAGCGTCCCGCCAGGCATAGCGGGAATGGACCAACGCCGGTTTTTCGTGGTCTTTTGCCATCTTCAATACATCCCTGAAGACGCGTTTTTGCAGGTCTTTATCGGCAATAGCCCTTACCCATTTAGCGTAGTCCAGCCCGATTTCTCCCACCGCCACTGCCTTTCCGATGTTAGCCTTGATGAACGCCAGATTGGATTCAATTTCTGCTACCCTGATATTTTCCGGATGATAGCCCAGCGCCGGGTAAACGAAGCCCGGATATCTGCCGACGATCTCAAGAGTTTTAGCGTTAGATGCAATATCGCAGCCGACGGCGATAACAGCTACCACTCCAGCCTTTCGAGCGGCCGAAAGCGCCGAATCAAGGTCGTCCAGTTCGTCGAGGTGGGCATGGGTATCAATTAACTGATACATATTATCGCCGGTTTTACAGTAACATATGCCTGTTCCGGTATGGTATTATAATAAACTTGATACACCGTTTTTCACAAGGAGGATGAAGGTGGAAAAATCGATAATCATCATCGGGGGCGGTCTTACGGGGCTTTCCGCCGGCTGCTATGGACGGATGAACGGCTACAAGACTTCTATTTTTGAAATGCACGATAAAGCCGGCGGCGTCTGCACCGCCTGGAAACGCAAGGGTTATACCATCGATGGGGCCATGAACTGGCTGGTAGGCACCAGCCCAAGCAGCGGTTTTCATAAATTCTGGGAGGAGCTGGGAGCGGCGCCGCGCTGGAAAATCTATAATCACGAACGGTACTTGATCAATGAAGATAAAGGCGGTAAAGCTTTTAGTATCTACTGCGACGCCGACCGATTCGAGCAATACCTGCTGGGGATAGCCCCGGAGGACAAAGACGTCATCAAAGAACTCACTCAAGGGATACGCTCTTTCTCCCGTATCGACACCCCGGTAGACAAGCCCAGCGACCTCTATAGCTGGTTTGATAAAATCAAGTCCGTGAAGATGCTCCCCTCAATGATGCAGATGAGAAAATGGTCGAAAATATCCGCAACAGATTTCTTCAAGCGCTGCAAAAACCTCTATCTGCGTGAAGCGTTGGCCAAGTCCTTCGGCGATATGCCGATGCCCATGATGCTCATCTTCTGGATGTTCGGCTACCAGCATAAGAAAACGGCCGGATACGTTATCGGCGGCGCCCTTGAACTCGTACGCCTCATCGAAGAACGCTACCGCGCGCTGGGCGGAGATATCACGTTTAAAGCCAGGGTCGTTAAAATTCTGGTGGAAAACGATAAAGCGGTCGGCATAAGACTGGCGGACGGCACGGAGCACCGCGCCGATTGGGTCGTCTCCGCGAGCGACGGCCGCACGACTATTTTCGATATGCTCGACGGGAAATATGTCGATGACACCATCAAGAATATGTATGACAACCCGAAACTATTCGCCCCCCTGGTGTACATCGGGCTCGGTATGAAAAGCCGCTTTGAGGAAATCCCGTCTACCGTTGGCGGTTTTACTTTCCCGCTCGATACTCCTATCAATGTCGCCGGTAAGGAACGTAAAGAGATAAATGTGCTCAACTATAATTATGACCCCACCCTGGCGCCGCAGGGCAAGGCCGTGCTGAAAGTCCAGTTCGAAACAGATTACGATTATTGGGAGAAATTGAGCAAAGAGCCGGAACGCTACAAAGCGGAGAAGGAAAAAATCGCCGATGCAGTCATAGCCGCGCTCGATAAGCGTTTCCCGGGGCTGGCCACGCAGGTAGAGATGCGTGACATCGGCACTCCAGTGACCTGGGTGCGTTACACCGGCAACTGGCGCGGCAGCTACGAGGGATGGATGTTCAGCGCCGAATCTCTCACTTCATCAATGAAAAAGACCCTCCCCGGCCTGGATAACTTTTATATGGCGGGGCAATGGGTCAATCCGGGGGGCGGCATGCCCACGGCCGCTATGTCCGGCAGTCACACCATTCAATATATCTGTAAGAAAGACGGGAAAAAGTTCATAACAACGAAACCTTAATGAAGAGGAGTGGCTAGCGCAACATGGCGACAAAGTACGATAAATACGTGATAAAAAAGCCGGTGGCTATAGGGGGCTACGGGCCGGAATTTGTCTATACGGGTGAAAGGGAATACAAATCCGATTTCACCATCATGTTCCTGCGCGTCACCGAGCCCACAATCATGGAGGAGTTCCCACATTCGCACGACTTCGACATGTATTTATACTTCATGTCGTTCGATGCGGACAACATGGGAGAACTGGGAGCGGACATAGAGATAGGGCTAGGGAAAGAGCGGGAGATACATAAAATCACCACACCCACTACCGTCTATATCCCCGCCGGCATGATACACTGCCCGCTGGAGTTCAAGAGGGTGGACAAGCCGGTGTTGTTCGTGCACTGCACGCTGGCGTCGAAATACGTCAAGGACCCTGAGAAAATCATAAAGGACCGCTAATACGCAGTTGCGCATCTACTCAACTGCGATGAAAACGCCCTATTCGTTATTTCCGGAGATTGATTATTATTCCGTATCCCCAGACAATAATCTTAAGTCAGGCCGGCAATACTGAGGATAATGAGGCCTATTCCCAGGAACAGCATCGTCATGGGGCAGGGCAGAGGCCAGCCCTTCACCGGGTTGGGGCGATGAGTAATCATAAGAAAGACATCGTAGAGAGCCAGCACTCCGGCGATGATGAGGAAAATGTAGGCGGCAGTAAACATGTGTTCGGCACCCCTTTCTTTTAATCCTTCAGACAACAAGGCGGGGCTATTGTACACCGACCGCCTGTTTATGTCAAGGATTACCCCTTCACCACGGCTATCGGGCGGGTGCGCGCTACCTTTTTAGAGATACCGGCACCGTGAGCCACACGCACCACATCGGTCACGTCTTTATAAGCCTCCGGGGCTTCTTCGGCGAGACCGGACAGACTGCCCGACCTTACGGCGATACCGCGGGCTTCCAGCATGTTCAATACTTCCCGTCCGGTCAACTGCTTCTTGGCCGCGGCGCGGCTTTCACGTCGACCAGCCCCGTGGCAGGTAGAGCCCCAGGTCTCTTTCATGGCTTTTTCCGTCCCCGCCAGGATATAAGAGACCCGGCCCATGTCCCCCGGGATAAGTATCGGCTGGCCGATGGCCGAGTATTTTTTCGGGATATCAGGATGGCCGGCCGGGAAAGCGCGGGTGGCACCCTTGCGGTGGACGCAGAGCTGCTCCTTTTTCCCGTCGACCAAGTGCTCTTCAATCTTGGCGATGTTGTGGGTCACATCATAAATAAGCTCGAGGCCAGCCGCCGCCTCACCTATCTCCAACACGCGGCAGAAAGCCTCCCGCACCCAGTGGGTGATGCACTGGCGGTTAGCCCAGGCATAGTTGGCGGCGGCGCGCATCGCGGCCAGGTAAGCCTGCCCTTCCGGCGATTTCACCGGGGCGCAGGCAAGCTGGCGGTCCGGCACCTCGATGCCGTACTTCTGCATCGCCCGGA
>CAYXOZ010000165.1:0-3743 GCA_964467135.1 uncultured Dehalococcoidaceae bacterium | reverse complement strand
GGGTATTGACGTCCCTCCTTCGTAAGAGCTTGCCCCGTACCGCGATACGGGGAGGGATAAGAGGGAGTTTTTAGCCAACCCTTCGCCCCTCTTAGACGTCCTGTAGCCTAATAATAAACAACGGGGCAGAGTTTGAGAGGGGGCAGAGCCCCCTCTCTTTTTAACCCCTCTCCAGCCAGAAAAAACCCCGGTCGGCAACGATGCAACGGGCTGGAGAGGGGCAGGGGTGAGGTAAAGTAAGGAAAAGTGAGCTTTTGAAAAACTAATATTACACGAAAGATGATTTAATTTACCGTGGATTATGAAGATAATTAGAGTAAATGAGAGATATTTTCAGCTATCCAGCTTTAGATACCTGTAAAATACCCTATCTTAAGTTGCGAGCAGGTGACATCTACGCTATTATATAGGTGTTAGCACTCTCGGCGGGAGAGTGCTAAAAAATGTCTTAAAGCTAAAAGCTGTAAATAAAAGAGAGGAGGAACACATGGCAGCTAAATTGCAACCGCTGGCTGACCGCGTCCTGGTAAAACCCATCGAGAAGGAAGAAAAAACCAAGTCCGGGATATACCTGCCGGATACAGCCAAAGAAAAACCCCAGGAGGGAGAAATTATAGCGGTAGGCCCGGGAAAAATGACCGACGACGGCAAGAGGATACCCCTGGACCTCAAGGTCGGCGACCGGGTGATTTACGCCAAATACGGCGGCACGGAAATAAAGGTCGACGATGAAGATCTCATCATCCTGCGCGAGAGCGATATTTTAGCCAAGAAGGGCAAGTAGTCCTTCCAGAGTAAGGATAGGAGGAAAAATTTATGGCCAAACAGATAATTTTCGGTGAAGATGCAAGGCATTCCCTGAAAAAGGGCATCGACGCCCTGGCGGACGCGGTGAAAGTCACGCTGGGACCCAAGGGACACTGCGTGGCGCTCGATAAAAAATGGGGAGCGCCCTCCGTCATCGACGACGGGGTGACCATCGCCAAGGACATCGAGCTGCCCGACCCGTTCGAGAACATGGGGGCGCAGCTCGTGAAAGAAGCCGCCAGCAAGACCAACGACGCCTGCGGCGACGGCACCACCACCAGCACCATCCTGGCGCACGCCATCATCTCCGGCGGGTTCAAGAACATCGCGGCCGGCGCCGATTCCATGTCCCTCAAACGGGGCATCCAGAAAGCCGTGGCGGCGGTCGTCGAGCAGCTCAAGAAAGCCTCGACGGAGGTCAAGGACAAAGAGCAGATCGCCCAGGTGGGCACCATCACCGCCAAGGATAAAGAAATCGGCGAGCTGCTGGCCGAGGTCATGGAGAAGGTCGGCAAGGACGGCGTCATCACCGTCGAAGAGTCCAAGGGCACCAAGTATGAGATAGAGTATGTCGAGGGCATGCAGTTCGACCGCGGCTACATCAGCCCCTATTTCGTCACCAACGCCGAGCGCATGGAAGCGGTCATCGAAGACCCCTATATCCTCATTACCGACAAGAAAATTTCCGCCGTCGCCGACATACTGCCGGCTCTGGAAAAAATACTGCAGGTGTCCAAGAACCTGCTCATCGTGGCCGAGGACGTCGACGGCGAGGCGCTGGCGACACTGGTCGTTAACAAGCTGCGCGGCACCATCAACGTCCTGGCGGTGAAAGCCCCCGGCTTCGGCGACCGGCGCAAAGCCATGCTGGAAGACATGGCCATCCTCACCGGCGGCAAGGTCATCTCGGAAGAGGTCGGCCGGAAGCTGGACTCGGTGACGGTCGAGGACCTGGGGCGCGCCCGCCGCGTGACCTCCGATAAAGACAACACCACCATCATCGAGGGCAAAGGCGCCGAGGCGGAAATCAAAGCCAGAATCAAGCAGATTAAAGCCCAGATAGAAGAGACCACGTCCGATTTCGACCGCGAAAAGCTCCAGGAGAGGCAGGCCAAGCTGGTGGGCGGCGTCGCCGTGATTAAGGTCGGCGCCTCCACTGAGACCGAGCTCAAAGAGAAGAAGCACCGCGTCGAGGACGCGCTCTCGGCGACCAAAGCCGCCGTGGAGGAAGGCATCTTACCCGGAGGCGGCGTCGGACTTCTTAATGCGCTACACGTACTCGATAAGCTGGGCCTCACCGGGGACGAGGCCACGGGCGTGGACATCATCCGCAAGGCCGTCACCGAACCGCTGCGCTGGATAGCCACCAACGCCGGTAAGGACGGCTCGGTCATCGTCGATACGGTGAAAAAAGCGAAGAAAGGCTTTGGCTACGATGCCGAGGGCGACCAGTTCGGTGACATGGTCGCCAAGGGTATCATCGACCCGACCAAAGTGGTCAGGGTCGGGCTTGAGAACGCCGCCAGCATCGCGGTCATGGTGCTGGTGACGGAGTCGCTCGTGGCGGACATCCCGGAGAAGAAAGAGACCCCGGCGATGCCGGGAGGCGGCGGCATGGGCGGCATGGGCGATTACGGGATGTAGGCGGGAAGCACTAAATTCTAAATACTAAACTCTAAACATAAGGGTTTCAGGAGGGGGCGAAAGCCCCCTCCTTTTTTCTTCCCCCTCTCCTTTCAAGGAGAGGGGGACACAGGGGGTGAGGTAACTGGATTCCCGAGCAGGTCGGGAATGACATAGAGTGAGATTGCCACGTCGCTACGCTCCTCGCAATGACAGAAAGGCCTTTTCCATTGACCCTCGCTGTAAAATCACTCTATACTTAAATCAGAGGCTGAATATGGCAAAAAATATGCAATCTCAAGAGAACTGCGGGGTCTGCGGCCAGCCCCTTGTTTACGGGACGCAAGAGGTCTCGCGGCGGTGCGACTTCTGCGGCCAGGAGTTCAAAGCCCTTATATATTGTCCGGAAGGACATTACGTCTGCGACAACTGCCACAGTCGCGAGGCGCTGGATATCTTAAGGGACGTCCTCAACAAAACCACCAGCGCCGACCCCATCGAAATACTGGAAAAGGTCATGGCGCACCCGGCGGTGCCGATGCACGGGCCGGAGCACCACGCCATGGTGCCCGCTATTCTCTTGACGGCGATAAAGAACGCCGGCTATCCCGTGCCCGAGGGGGCGGTGGAGAAAGCCATCGAGAGGGGGTCTAAAGTGCCGGGCGGCTGGTGCGGGTTTTACGGGGCGTGCGGGGCTGCCATCGGTGCCGGCACGGCGGTCAGCATCCTCACCGGGGCGACGCCTCTCACCGGTAAAACGCGGGCGCTCGCCAACGAAGCCACGGCCTTCGCCCTGAATAAAATGCTCGACGGCGGAGCGCGCTGCTGCAAAAGGGCGAGTCGGAAAGCATTAGAGGCAGCCGCCGAGTTCCTGAAAACGAGGATGGACATACAACTGGAGACGAACGATAAAATCAAGTGCCAGTACGTGCGACGCAATAAAGAATGTATACGGGAAGCGTGCGCTTATTACCAAACTGGCGGATAAATTTAACTGATTGAACCCGTCCCCCTGCCCCCTTCCCTTGCCAAGGGAAGGGGGGTTGTTTTTTCGAAGGGGCTGGCGCCCCTTCGAGCTTCCCCAAAAAGCTGCATTTAGAGTTTTAATAGCTCTTCCAGGGGCTCGTCCGGGGAGATGGGGCCGACGACCGCCAGGCGGAGCTTTTCGCCGACCAGTAATTCATTTGCCAGCTTTCGCAGCTCTTCAGCCGTGATGGCATCCACGATAGCCACGATTTCATCCACGGTAAGGATTTTACCGGTGAGAATTTCCTGGCCACCCATCCAGCCCGCCACGCTGCGGCTATCCTCCA
>CAYXOZ010000164.1:1511-3750 GCA_964467135.1 uncultured Dehalococcoidaceae bacterium | reverse complement strand
ACCGCTACATTGCCCGTCAGTGCTACATACCGGTGCTCGAGCCCTCAACCGCGCAAGAAGCCAAGGACATGATGGTCGACGCCTACCGCCTCTCCGAAGAATTCGGGCAGATGTTCATGTTGCGCTCGGTGACGCGCATAGGGCACGCCCGCAGCGACGTCGTGCTGGGGGGAATAGAAGGGCAAAAGCGGCAGGGCAAGTTCACCAAAAACTTCCAAAAGCTCGTCTGCCTGCCGGCCAATTTCCGTGTCAACCGCCGACTGGTCATTCAAAGGATGGCGAAGATTAAAGACGCGGTGGAAACGCTGCCGTACAACCACGTAACGCTGAAAAAGGGCGCGAAATTAGGCGTTATCGCTAACGGCATTTCCTACGGTTATGCCCTGGAGGCTATACGATGGATGGGGCTGGAAGATAAAATATCGGTGTTGAAAATCGGCACGCCTTACCCGCTGCCGGAGAAAATGACGCGGCAGTTCCTGAAATCGGTGCCCGAGGTATTGGTGGTCGAAGAGCTGGAGCCGTTCGTCGAGGACGGCGTTAAAGTCATCGCCAAGGACGCGGATATTAGCGTTAAAATACACGGCAAGGACCTGGTGGCGCTGGCGGGCGAGCTATCGACCCGGCAGGTCGCCGAGGCATTGAGCAAGCTGACAGGAGTTAAACCGCCCATCGATTTCGCCGAGATTGACAGACTGAGAGAAGAAACGGCGGCCCTTTTACCACTCCGCCCGCCGACCATGTGCGCCGGGTGCCCGCACCGGGCTTCCGCCTACGCGATCAATATCGCCGCGCGGCGCTACCAGAAGGAGACCGGCATCGAGCCGGTCAAGACCGGGGACATCGGCTGCTACGCGCTTTCCGCCAACCCGCCGCTGAACGCGGACGACGTGGCCATCTGCATGGGTGGGGCTTTCGGACTGGGCAACGGTTTCGCCCACGTCCTTGAAGCGCCGGTGGTAGCCCACCTAGGCGATAGCACCTTTTTCCACTCCGGCATCCCCCCGATGATTAACGCTGTCTACAATAAAGCCAACGTGACGATGGTGGTCATGGACAACTCCACCACCGGCATGACCGGCTTTCAGCCGCACCCGGGCGCCAGCGGCGACGTGGCCGCGGACATTAAAATCGAAGACATCGCCAGGGCCAGCGGCGTGAAAATGGTGGAAGTTATTGATGCCTTTGATTTACCGAAACTCATCGACGTTTTAGAAAAAGCCATAAAGTACAAGGGACCTTCAGTAATCGTGGCGCGGCGACTCTGCAATATCCTCGACCAGCGGGAGAAGCGTAAAGCCGGCGAGAAGGTCCTGCCTTATGTCGTGGACACGGAGAAGTGCGTGGCGGGGGCGCCGCCAGCCTGCCAGGCCACCTGCCCGATGCACATCGATATTCGAGGCTATATTGCCCTGGTAAAAGAAGGCAAGTTCGACGAGGCGCTGGCGCTGATTAAACAGACCTTGCCATTCCCTGAAATCATCGGCAGGATTTGCACGCGGCCATGCGAAACCAAGTGTGTGCGGCGCGAGGTCGAGGAGGCGATAGCGATTAACGCCATCAAGCGCGCGGCGACCGAATACGGCAAATATACCGAAGATTACGCCATCGCTGCCGAAAAGAAAGAGCGGGTGGCGATTATCGGCGGGGGACCGGCCGGCATGATGGCGGCCTACGACCTGCGCCAAGCCGGGTATAAAGTCACTATTTTTGAAGCGTTGAACAAGCTCGGGGGGATGATGGCGGTAGGGATTCCCGAGTTCCGCCTGCCGCGCGAGATACTCGGCCGGGAAGCGGATATCGTTAAAAAGCTGGGAGTGGAGCTAAAGCTCAACACGAAGGTCGGGAAAGACGTTAAACTGGCCGACTTAAGGAAGGACTATGACGCCGTCTTTATCGCGGTGGGAGCACATAAGGGCCGGAGCCTGGGCATCGAAAATGAAAAAGCCAGCGGCGTCATCGACGGCACGGAATTTTTACATAAAGTTAATACCGGCGAGAAGATTAAAGCAGAAGACAGGGTAGTGGTGGTGGGGGGTGGCAATGTCGCTATCGACTGCGCCCGCACCTGTGTGCGGTTGGGCTTTAAAGACATTAACATCGTCTACCGGCGCTCGAGGGCGGAGATGCCCGCCATCGCCGAGGAAGTGACGGAGGCGGAGCACGAAGGCGTGAAGCTAACGCTGCTGTCCGGCCCGAGCAAGGTCGTGGTGAAGGGCGGAAAAGTGGCCGGGCTGGA
>CAYXOZ010000164.1:0-1411 GCA_964467135.1 uncultured Dehalococcoidaceae bacterium | reverse complement strand
GGGGACGCGGTCACCGGGGCGGCCACGGTCATCCAGGCCATGGCGGCGGGCCGAAAAGCCGCCAAATCCATAGATAAATACTTCAAAGGCGAGCCTCTGGACAAGGGAAGAGAAGGCGAGGGCATCTTCGAGAGCAAGCTCATCGTAGATACCTGGAGCATTTACCAGGAGCCTAGAATATCCATGCCCACGCTGCCCGTCGCTCAGAGAAAGGGCAACTTTAAAGAGGTGGAAACTGGCTTGACCCGGGAGGCGGCCATTAAAGAGGCCAGAAGATGCCTCTCCTGTGACTGCAAGATATGCATCAACCTGCTCGGGTGCCCGGCGCTGATAACGGAAAATGGCAAAGTGAAGGTGGACGAATCCGGCTGCCCGGGCTGCGGGGTCTGCGCCCGGGTCTGTCCGCACGAGGCCATCAAGGCAGGAGTAGTAAAATGACAACGGAAGTCGCCGCGAAGAACGAAATCAACATTATCATCTGTGGAGTGGGGGGGCAGGGAGTGGTGCTGGTATCCGAGCTGCTAGGGCAGGCGGCGGTACGGGGAAAAGTGGCGGTAAAAGGCTCAGAGGTGCTGGGGATGGCGCAGCGGGGCGGCTCGGTGTTCAGCAATCTACGGCTGGGGGGAGGGGCTATAGCCCCCATGACCCCGGAAGGCAAATGCGACGTCCTCATCGCCGTAGAGCCGTCCGAGGCTTTAAGAAACATTAACTATCTGGCCAAAAACAGCGTCGTGGTACTAAATACGACCACTGTTTTACCTTATACCGTGTACCTGGGGAAGAGCGGCTATCCCACTCAGGAACAGATCATTGAAAAGCTCCGCAAAGTCACCGACCGCATTATTACGCTGGATGCCAGCGGACTCGCCAAACAGGCGGGGAGCCTGCAGGCCGCTAACGTGGTCATGCTGGGGGCTTTATTCGGGACGGGACTCATGCCGGTAAAAGAGGAGACCGCCAAAGAAGCGATACTGGCGCGTTTCAAGGGTAAGGTGGGAGAGATAAATATAAAAGCTTTCGACCTGGGATACGAGTACGTTAAAAAGGCGCTTAAAGGTTAGGGGTTAGCGATTAGTCTCCGATAAGTTCACGCCCTGTTTTACCAGGTTCTTTTGCAGGGCTTTATAGTCCACTTTTCTAGGTTGTATCCCCGCCTTAACCGCCAGCGCCGCTGCGGTGCCCGCCGCCTGGCCGTAGCAGAGGCACGGCGGGATAATGTTGAAATACTGGTTGATGCTATCCTCCGAGGAAAAAGCGCGGCAGGCAACCAATAGTCCTTCAATCTTCTTCGGCACGAGGCAGCGATAGGGAATGCAGAGAGTCGGGTGCTTGGCGGAAATCTCACCTAAATCATTATTAGCGAGAACGGCAATCGTGTCCTCGAAGACCCTGTCCGCCACGATATCGTCCT
>CAYXOZ010000163.1:0-3754 GCA_964467135.1 uncultured Dehalococcoidaceae bacterium | reverse complement strand
CCGTTACCTCCCAGCTCCCCTATAAAATCGACCCGGACGATATCCATGTCGGCCCTTCCGATTATGTTCCCTTCCTGCTCGACCGCAAGTTCTGCCACATCCGGATGGAAGGTCGCACTTTCGGTGACGTGCCCCTCCTTGTCGAAGTCAAGCTGGAGGTCTGGGACAGCCCCAACTCCGCCGGTGTCGTTATCGACGCTATCCGCTGCTGCAAGCTGGCGATGGACCGCGGCCTCAAGGGTGCTCTGACCGCCCCCTCCTCCTATTTTATGAAAACGCCTCCGGTCCAGTATTCCGACTCCGAAGCCAGGGATAAAGTAGAGGAATTCATTGCTGCCAATGCTCAGCCTTCCCAAAGAGCGAAATCGACCAAAAAACGGGGGGCCGGTAAGTAGCGGCTATGAAAATAGCGCTGGTATCACCGTATGACTTCGCCTATCCGGGCGGGGTGGTCAGCCATGTTTCCTGCCTGGAAAAGCAGTTTACCCGGCTCGGCCACGAGGTTAAAATCATCGCCCCGGCCTCGAGCGCCGTCTATACCCTTGGCGACCGCTTTATTCGTATCGGCACCCCCCGCCCCATCCCGGTCAGCGGCTCCGTCGCCCGCGTCACTATGTCCATTCGTCTCGAGTCGCAGATAAAAGAGGTCTTCGCCCGGGAAAAATTTGATATCTGTCACCTCCACGAACCCCTGATGCCTACCCTGTGCACTACCGTGCTCCGGCTCAAGCCCGTGCCGATGGTCGGCACTTTCCACGCCTCCGGCGGCAAGCCCTGGTATACCATGTTCTCTCCTATTATGAAGTGGTACCTCGACCGCTGGTTCCGCAAGCTCGATGGCCGTATCGCCGTGTCACCCGTGGCGAGGGAGTACGTGAATAAATATTTCCCCGCCGAGTACTCTATCATCCCCAACGGGATAGACACGCACCATTTCAATAACCACATCACGCCCTTCGAGCATTTTATGGACGGTAAGATCAATATCCTTTTCGTGGGGCGGATGGAGAAGCGGAAGGGCTTCGATTATCTCTGGAAGGCTTACCGGCAGGTGAAGCAGGAGTACCCCGCCTGCCGCCTGATTGCTGTGGGACCGGGCACCAGGCTCCGCAACAAGTACGAAAAGCGTATCAGTCGGGCCCGCCTGGACGACGTCGTTTTTACCGGCTATGCCGCCTACGGTGACCTTCCCCGGTATTATAAGACCGCCGATATCGTCTGCTTCCCGAATACGGGATGGGAGAGTTTTGGCGTCGTCCTTCTCGAAGCGATGTCCATCGGTAAACCGATTGTCGCTTCGGCTATCGACGGCTTTACCAGCGTCCTGACCGACGGCGTTGAGGGTATTGCCGTGCCGCCCCGTAACGTCGAAAAGCTCGCCGAAGCCATTTTTAAGCTTATCAAGGACGAGTCGCTCCGC
The DNA here is from genome assembly GCA_964467135.1 of uncultured Dehalococcoidaceae bacterium. Classification (GTDB taxonomy): domain Bacteria; phylum Chloroflexota; class Dehalococcoidia; order Dehalococcoidales; family RBG-16-60-22; genus JBFYTX01. The sequence goes on along the minus strand of CAYXOZ010000163.1, from coordinate 2,334 downwards.
CGGCGCATGGGCGAGCAGGGCAAACCGAAGGCGCAGCAATACGACTGGTCTATCGTCGCTCATAGACTGCTGGACTTTTATGCCGCTACGCTGGCTAAGACCCGTCCGGAAACTTCGTCCCCTCAGGTTCTGCTGAAACACTGAATCATGTCGAATCTCGAAAAGACCCGTAAGCTCATGGCGAACTCCGTCACGCCGCCGCTTGCCCGGCTGCTGGCTAAAACTCCCCTCACCCCGAACGCCCTCACCTGGCTCGGTTTTTTCATCACTGTCGGGGCGGCGGTGCTTATCGTCACCGACCATTTTCTGGCCTCCGGTATCGTCGTGCTGGTGGCCGGCCTTTTCGATTTGCTTGATGGTGCCTTGGCCCGACTCACCGGCAGGACGTCCCGTTTCGGCGCTATCCTCGATTCCTCCCTCGACCGCCTTTCCGAGGGGGCGGTGCTGCTGGCTTTGCTGGTGGTGTTCGCCCGGGAGCAGCACTCGACCGCTAGTCTGGTGGTGGGCGTTACCATGCTTGGCTCTATCATGGTCAGCTATATCCGCGCTCGTATGGAGGGCATGGGCATCGAGTGTAAGGCGGGCTTTTTTACCCGCCCGGAGCGGGTCATCATCCTGTCGCTGGGCCTTATGCTCAACCAGTTCACCAATGCCCTGATTGCCGCGCTGGGTATTATCGCTTTTTTCAGTTGGGTTACTGTTATAGAGAGACTTGTCTACGCCTGGCGTAGCACGCGAGAGAAAAATCCCAGGTAAATGGTTATTTCATTCGCTTCGGACCTTACGATGGTAAATCATGGATACTCACCCCTTTTATCTCCCTCTCGAACAGCTGCATTTTGATGATCGCATGATTCTTCTTGAGAGGGGGAAGAAAGAAAAGCTGGGTCGTGACCCCTCTTAACCCCCCCCCGATAAAAAGGGAGTGGCCTGCCTGGAACGTTTGCCCCCTTAGACGCCCCCGAAAATAGGGAGTGCGTCAGCGAGAGGGGCGAAGCCCCTCTCAAATTTTACACCCCCTCTCCTTTCAAGGAGAGGGGGCAGGGGGTGAGGTAAATACATATGCCGTTAGCTACGAGTCCCTGTAGACAAGCTATGCCTTTGATGGTAGAATTGATGGGTTTTGCGATTGGAGGTAAAAGATGCCGGTTGTAGCAGTTATCGGGGCACAGTGGGGAGATGAAGGCAAAGGTCGTATGGTGGATATGCTGTCGGAGAAGGCGGCCTACGTGGTGCGTTTCTCCGGCGGTGATAACGCCGGCCACCGGGTCGTTAATCCCCTCGGGGAGTTCCGGCTCCGCCTGACGCCCTCCGGTGTCTTTTATCCTGGCGTCATTTCGATTATCGGGAACGGCGTCGTCATCAATCCCGCCGTGTTGAATAAAGAAGTGGACGAGCTCAATTCCCGCGGCGTTGATACTTCCCGACTTCGCCTAAGCGACCGCGCTCATCTGATTATGCCCTATCATATCGTTCTGGAAGGGCTGGAGGAAAAAGCCCTCGGCAGCAAGGCTATCGGCACCACGCTCCGGGGCATCGGGCCCGCCTTCGCCGATAAGACCGCCCGGTACGGTATCCGCGCCGGCGACCTTCTGGATATGGCCCTTTTCCGCGAGCGACTCGCCACCGTGCTCGAGCAGAAAAACAAGATTTTGACCGGCGTATACGGCCAGCCTCCGCTGTCTCTGGATGAAATCTACCGCCAGTACCGTGCCTATGCCGACCGCTGGGCGCCCTTTATCCTCGATACTGGCGCCCTGCTGGCTGAAGCCCTCGCACGTGGCGAAAATATTTTGTTGGAAGGCGCTCAGGGCACCCTGCTTGACCCCGATTTCGGTACTTATCCTTTCGGCACTTCCTCCGCTCCCACCGCTGCCGGGGCCTGTCAGGGGTCGGGTATCAGTCCCCGCGCCCTCAATCATGTGGTCGGTGTGTTCAAGGCTTACCAGACCCGCGTCGGTGCCGGCCCTATGCCCACCGAGTTGCACGATGAGGTCGCCGAGACCCTTCGCGAGCGCGGTAAAGAATACGGCACGGTGAGCGGGCGGCCCCGCAGCTGCGGCTGGTTTGATGCTGTCGCCGCCCGCTTCAGCGCCCGCGTCAATGGCTTTACTTCGGTCGTCATTACTCGACTCGACATCCTTGATACTCTGCCGCAGCTTAAGATTTGCACCGGCTATGAACTGGACGGTAAGACGATTAACGATTTTCCCGCTAACATTGCCGCCCTGGCGAAATGCCGTCCCGTCTATGAGGAGATGCCCGGCTGGCAGAAGCCCACCGGTGACGTCCGACTCTTTAAAGACCTGCCGGTGAACGCCCGGCGGTATATCA
>CAYXOZ010000162.1:0-3757 GCA_964467135.1 uncultured Dehalococcoidaceae bacterium | reverse complement strand
TCACCGAATCTGACGATGGCAAAGCCGTTATCTTTAAACAGCTTCGCCACCTCCGACTTTCCCGACCCCGTCATACCGACGATGGCGACGACCTTCATACGGTCTATTATAATTGTTTATCAAATCAATTAACAACCGGCTGGACAGCGGTGTTATAATAGGTAAAATGCCGGAAAAAATTAACCTGGCCAGGGGCGTTAAAGAGCAACTGCCGGAAGATATTACCAGGTTTATCAAGAAGGCCGGCGAGGCCGCCCAGGAGCGGCAGCAGCGCCTCTATATAGTCGGCGGGGTGGTGCGCGACCTCCTCCTCGAACGCTGTAACCTCGACCTCGATATGGTCGTCGAGGGGGACGCCATCAAGCTGGCCCACGACCTCGCGGAGGGGCTATCGGCCAGGGTGACCGTGCATCCCCGTTTCGGCACCGCCACCCTCCGCTGGGGCGAGCGCAGCGCCGATATTGCCAGCGCCCGCGCCGAGACTTATGCCAGGCCCGGGGCGCTGCCGACCGTCAAGCCCGGGACTATCAGCGACGACCTCTCCCGGCGCGATTTCACCATCAACGCCATGGCCATCGAGCTAAACCCGAAACGTTTCGGTGACATTATCGACCCGCATGGCGGCCGGCAGGACATCGATAGCAAGCTCGTGCGCGTGATGCATGATAAAAGCTTCATCGACGACGCCACCCGTATCTGGCGCGCCCTGCGTTACGAACAGCGGCTGGACTTTAAACTGGAATCAGCCACCGGAGAGCTCCTCAAACAATGCACGGCCTGGCTGGGCACCGTCAGCGGCGACCGCGTCCGCCACGAACTGGAGCTCGTCCTGAAAGAAGAGCAGCCGGAGAAAGCCCTGCTCCGCGCCGACGAGCTTGGCGTGCTGGACAGGGTACACCCCTCGTTGAAGTGCGACGACTGGCTGAAGGAGACGTTCGCCCTGGCACGCGAGCGCTGCCTGCCTGATGACGCGCCGGACCCACGGCTTTACCTGGCGCTGATGTGCTATCGCCTCACCGGGGAGGAGGTAGACAAGGTAATTGCTTACCTGCACCTCCCCAGGACCACGGCGGAGGTGATAAAAGAGACCCTGGCCATCAAAGAGAAAGCCGGGCAACTCGCCACGCCCGGTCTGGCGCCGAGCCAGATTTATGAGATTGTCCACGGCGGCGGCTCGACGGCGCTGACGGCCAACTCTCTGGCTATCGGCTCCGCGACGGCCGCCGAGCACATCGAGCTTTACCTGACCGTCCTGCGGCATGTCAATCCGGCCCTCGGCGGGGAGGGGCTGAAGAAGCTGGGGATACCGGAGGGGCCTAAAATCAAAGAGATATTACACCTTCTACGTGAGGCGCGACTCGACGGCAAAGTGACGAGCCGGAGAGAAGAGGTGGAGATGGTCAAGCAGTTAGCGGTTAGCAGTTAGCGATAGGTCACTCCACCTTCTTAAACGCCTTCGCTGCCGACCCGCAGATGGGGCACTTTTCCGGCACTGAACCAGTCACTGTGTTGCCACAGACCTGGCAGACATAGTAGACGGCCTCTTCCGGCTTCCCGCCTTCCTTCACCGTTTTTAAAGCCTCCTCGAAGTAGCCGAAATGTATTTTCTCCACCCGGTTAGCCCAGTCGAAGGAAATTTTCGCCCGCTCATTCCTTTCCTCGTTGGCAACCTCGATAAAATACGGGTACATCCCGGTGAACTCCTGGTGCTCGCCCATGCTCGCCGCCATCAGGTTATCTTTGGTTGAGCCGATGGCGTCCATGGCGTTAAGATGATTGCGGGCGTGCACCGTCTCCGCCTCCGCCACGGCGCGGAAGAGCCTGGCGACCCCCGTATAGCCTTCTTTTTCCGCCTTCTCTGCGAAAAACGAATAGCGCCGGTTAGCTTTGCTCTCCCCGCCAAAAGCCTCCAGCAAATTGTTCTCTGTCTTATAAGCCATACCATCATCTCCCTTGAAGAATTTTACGGTCGATAAATAATGTTCGCCGTCCGGCGCGCCGGTATCCGCGCATATTTGTACCTGGGATAGCCTACCATCAAAGCGCCGTAAGGCGCAAATCCCTCCGGCAGGCTGATAGCCTCCATCATGGGCGGGAAAGAACCCGCCGCCATATAAAAGAAACCGGCCCAGCAGCACCCCAGTCCCGCGCTCTTTGCCGCGAGGTCGAAATAGCTCAGGGCGATGGCGCAGTCAGTCGCGGCGATGGTATTACCCTTTTCGGCATAAGCGACGACCACCGCCGGGGCGTTATGGAGAAACTCGTCGATGCCGGCATCCAGACTCTTCACAAGGCCGGTAAACATCGCCGCCATTTGCGGATTGTTCTTCATCATCAAACGCAGCCAGTCGGCGCCGATGGCGGAGAGTTGCCGGACATGGGCGACGTCGTTAATCACCAGCCACCGCACCTCCTGCATATTATGGCCGGTGGGGGCATAGCGGGCGACCTCGATGATACGCTCGATTTCATTCCTGGGTACCGCTTTGTTCTTAAACTCCCGGATTGACCTCCGGCTCTTGATGAGCTGGGCGCACTGTTCGAAAGATATTTCCAGCGATTTTTTTATCAACGGGGTCTCTGGCATCTCTTTATGCGTCAGGCTGCCGGTCGGGCAAATCCCCACGCAGTGGCCGCAGCGCATGCAGAATTCATCGCTCCCCGGCAGCTGGCGGGGATAACCGCCCTTTTTAAAATGGATAATCCGGCACATCTGCGCGCACGCACCGCACTGCGTACAGGTCTCCTCGTCGACTTTAATTAAAGTCATGATGATATCTCCTTCTTCAATATTTTATAAAATTTGTCCCGGGCGTACCTTTCCCGCCAGGGATAGTGACCGCATTTTTCCAGCAGGATAAATCTAAAGTCTTTAATGACCCGGGAGAGGGGCTCCCTGACTCCCGCGGCGAGATGGGGGTCGTAGTCGCCATGGATAGCGAGGACCGGACAGGTTATCCTCTTACCCAGTGCTAACAGCTCGCCGGAAATACGCAGGGGCTTGGCTTCCGCCCAGACGCGGCGGTTGATTGCCTCGCTGACCGGCAGGGGCTCCGGCTCTTTTTCCGGCGGTAGCGCGTCGAAGGTATCCGCCTTGGCGAAAAGCTCCCCGAGCCGCGCCATGGCGTTATCTTTCTCACCGGCAGTAGCCGCGCCGTCAATGATATCTAATAGTTTAAAGGCCTCGATTCTTTCCCGTTCGCCAAGGCGATTCAACCTGTCGGGCTCAATGTTATCGGCGTATTTTTCTTCGAAGGGACCGCTGCCGATAAGTATAAGCTTTTTTACCAGTGCCGGATATCGCGCGGTCACAACGAAGCCAAGAAAAGCCCCCCAGGAATGCCCGATTAAGATTGCAGGGAGGTCGGCATTCTTTTCCAGCACGTCACGCAACTCCTGCACCTGCCCCTCGAAGGCATTTTTCGTTTGTATCGGCTCAAGGACGCCTCTATCTTTAAACAGTTCTCGGGCAATGGGCGCTGCGTAGCCGGGCATGCCGGGTCCGCCGTGTATGACGGCAACAGTATAGGGCTTAGAACCATAGAATCTAACGTTTTTCACTGTGTTTTAGCTAAATACGCTTTCATGCCCTGGTCTTTACAGCGCCGGTAGATGTCCTCAGCCTTAGATTTACTATCGAAAATAGCGAATAATGTCGGACCGGAGCCGGCGAGGTGGACGCGGCCAGCGCTGAGCTTAACAAAGTGCTCTTTATAGACAATCAGTCCGGGGTAAGCCTCAAAGGCAACGTTTTCGA
>CAYXOZ010000161.1:1431-3783 GCA_964467135.1 uncultured Dehalococcoidaceae bacterium | reverse complement strand
GGCGCCAGCAACCAGAAAAGCGATTATCGTTTCGTGGTTCTTCATTTGCCGGAGGTGAAACCAGACGTCGTCACCGAAGAACCGCTGATGAAGCAGCGCCAGACAGGATGCAACTATAAAAATAGCCGCCAGAATTTCCGGCACGCGGTTAATCATATTTACTCCTCAACGTTGACGGAATTATCTCGAAAAAGGTGGGATACACTATTTACCCTTAAAACGGGGAGGGCGTTTTTCGCGGAAAGCGTTAATGCCCTCGGTGCGGTCGGCGGTAGTATGCAGGAGAAAATAGAGGTCGGCCTCAAGTCGCAATCCCTGCTCCAGAGTCACATCCATGCCTTTAGTGACCGCTTCTTTAAGGTACTTTAAAGCGAGGGGGCCTCTGGAGGCGACGGTCTCGGCCAGTTTTTGAGTCTCTACCGCGAGGGCTTTTGCCGGGACGACTTGACTCACCAGGCCGATTTCCAGAGCCTCGGAAGCAGTGAACGTATTTGCCGTAAGAAGAAGCTCTAAAGCTTTGCCCGGCCCAACGATGCGGGGCAGGCGCTGCGTACCGCCGTCGGCGGGCAGATGAGCCTCCGCCAGCTGCGGCAGGGCGAAGCGCGCTTTATCCGAGGCGATACGGATATCACAGCTTAAAGCCATCTCCAGGCCGATGCCCAGGGCGTCGCCGTTGATAGCAGCGATAACGGGGCAGTCGATGCCGGCGAGAGAGGCGGCGGGATGAAATGTCCCTTCCGACCCGGACGCCGCGCCGCGGCAAAAACAGGCGCCGGCGCCGGTAATGACGACGACATAGATTTCATCGTCGGCGTTTATTTCACGGCAGATATCGGCCATTTCGCCGTCCATTACCGTATCGACGGTGTTACCCATCGACGGGCGATTTAGGGTAATCCGGGCGATGTGATCACGCTTAAAATATTTAAGGGTACGATAACGCATACCAACTAATCTTAGACCGACGCAGATAGCAGCGTCAAGGCGATTTATTTTCAGTACTCACCCCCTTTATCTCTCTAAGACAGGGAGCGACCTCACCCCCTGTATCCCCCTCTCCGCACGCAGAGAGGGGGAAGAGAAAAAAGAGGGGCTGACGCCCCTCTTAAACGCTCCAGTATTTACGGGGGGCAGGGATGAGGTTGAATTTCTCTTTCCCCTCACTCTATATCTCTCTCCCACAAGGGGAGAGAGACTCTTAATGAACAATATTAAAACAATAGATATTCAAGGATAAAGACTAAATTGTGTCTGGAGATGCTCCGGTGCTATAATTGCCTCATAATATTTTTATAGAGGAGCGAAAAATCGAAATAATACCGGCCATCGACCTGAAAGGCGGCAAATGCGTCCGTCTCTACCAGGGCAACTATAACCAGGAGACCGTCTTCTCGGACGACCCGCTCGACGTGGCTTTGAAATGGCAGTCGATGGGGGCGCCGCGCCTGCATATCGTCGACCTCGACGGGGCGGCCAGCGGGGAAATCAAGAACCGGGAAATCATCAGGAACATCGCCAGGGCGATACTCGTGCCGGTACAGCTCGGCGGGGGCATACGCGACCTGGAGACAATCCGAAACCTGCTTAAAGACGGCATCGAGCGGGTGGTCCTGGGCACGGCGGCGGTCGAGGACCCTAAACTGGTAATCGATGCCTGCAAGAGTTTCCGGGAGTCGATAACCGTCAGCATCGACGCGAGGGACGGCATCGTCGCCACGCACGGCTGGGTAAAAATCACCGACCGGACGGCCGTGGCGCTCGCCAAGACCATGAGGCAGGTAGGGGTCGTCCGCTTTATCTACACCGACATCAACCGCGACGGCACCCTCACCGAACCCAACTTTTCGGCGATCGCGGAGATGATAGAAGCCGCCGGGCTGCCGGTCATCGCCGCAGGGGGCATAACGACCCTGAACCACCTGAAAATGCTCAAGAAGCTCGGCGCCGAAGGGGCGATAGTGGGCAAAGCCGTATATACCGGGGACATCAACCTCAGGCAGGCGCTAACCGAAGTTAATCAGATTGAGGAAGAAGCCGGCAACTGAAGGTGATTCATATGAGCGAACTGAAATTTAACGAAAAGGGACTTATCCCGGCGATTATCCAGGATAACGATACCGGCGAAGTACTGATGCTGGGCTACATGAACGAGGAGTCGCTACGACGGACGCTAGCTACCGGCGAAGCCTGGTTTTACAGTCGGAGCAGGAAGAGGCTCTGGCACAAAGGCGAGAGCTCCGGCAACGTTATCAAGGTGGTAAAGATATGGCGGGACTGCGACAGCGACACCATCCTAATCAAAGGGCGCCCCACGGGGCCGGTGTGCCACACGGGGGAAAGAAGCTGCTTTTT
>CAYXOZ010000161.1:0-1331 GCA_964467135.1 uncultured Dehalococcoidaceae bacterium | reverse complement strand
TTATCGTCCGGCTCGCCGGTAGTCATCGACTGGAGGAACAGACCGGGGGCGAGGATAATTTTCACCAGCCAGTTTTTGGTATGCCGGGCGCCGAAATAGATAACCTCGTAGCCCAACGCCATGATAACCGGGATAAGAACAATGCGGGAAACAACCATCAGCCAGAGCGCCTGGTGACCTACGGCGGCGAAGACGATAATGGCGATAATCAGCACCAGGAACAGAAAGCTGGTGCCGCAGCGCACGTGGGCGGTGCTATAAGACTTGATAGCGCTGACCTCCATCGGCACGCCGGCTTCAAAAGCATTCACGGTCTTGTGCTCGGCGCCGTGATAGGTAAAAACTCTTTTGATATCCGGCATGAACGAGATTACTTTAAGGTAGCCGATGAAGATGGCCAAACGAATCACGCCTTCGATGATGAAAAAGGCCGCGGTGTCCTTGCGGAACAGGTATTCGTCAACGAGGTCGGACAGGAAATAGGGGGCAAGAAAGAACAGCAGAACCGCCAGGGCAACCCCCACCGCCATCATCGCCCACAGGGCTTTCTGCGGGATTTCCTCCGCCTCCTCCTCTATTGCCACGTTGGCGGAATAAAGCAGGCTCTGGATACCCAGCACCATCGCCTCGATGAGGACGACGACGCCGCGCACCAGGGGAATACGGCGGAGGCGGCCGGTGGCAATAGGAGGCAGGTCTCTGACGTGGGTAGCGATATCCCCGCCGGGACGGCGGACGGCGGTGACCAGGGACTTACGACCGCGAATCATCACGCCCTCAATAACCGCCTGGCCGCCGTAATTGAATTTTTTGCGCTCGGTCATATTCTCTAAAGAAAAAGGGCCGATAAAACGGCCCTTCCTTCCGACGGGATAAAGCCTAGCTCTGCATCTTATAGCGCTTCTTAAAGCGCTCGACGCGACCGGCGGTGTCCATCATGCGCCGCTCGCCGGTAAAGAACGGATGGCATTGACTGCAGACCTCGACTTTTAGCTGCTTCTTCGTCGAACCCGTGGTGAACCTCGCCCCGCAGGAGCAGATCACCTCGGCGTCCGGATAATACTGGGGATGAATCTTCTCTTTCATATTTTTCAGCTAGCCAAAACGCTGACCTTTCGGCGATTATTGGTGGTCGGCTCGTACTTGACCACGCCATCGATCAGGGCAAACAGGGTGTGGTCCTTACCGATGCCGACGTTGATGCCGGCATGGATATGCGTGCCGCGCTGGCGCACCAGGATAGTCCCGGCGTTGACCGACTGCCCGGCAAACCTCTTCACGCCGAGACGCTGGCTCTGGCTGTCCCGGCCGTTGCGGCTGGTGCCGCCTCC
>CAYXOZ010000160.1:0-3840 GCA_964467135.1 uncultured Dehalococcoidaceae bacterium | reverse complement strand
AAAACCGGAGACCGCTTTTCGAGAGCGGCACCATCAACCACTCGGACACCTCTCCGCGGCTGCAATAATTATGCCTTAACCGCCTAACTGCGTCAAACCCCCATTCCCGTCCCATAAAAACCCCCATTAATGTTCGGAATTACGTTATTTACACCTGTTATATCCTCTGCTATATTTATGGTTGGTTTATCTGTAACATTTTTGTGAGAATCCCACCGCCGAATGTAAGAACGCTGTAATAAAGACGGGTCATACTGATAAGACTACCGGACCAGATAATAATATGACAACAGAGACGGAAAAGCCGGCCAAACCCAGGAAAAAGAAGGGGTTCCCATTCGGGAAAATCATACTCCTGGTAATCGCCCTGGTGATAGTCGCAGGGGCGCTCCTCTATTTCCGGGTACCGCAGAAAATAGGCCTGATTAAAACCCCCGCTGACCGCCTTTTCACGATGACGCCGGACCGGGCCAAAGCCGAAGCGCTCATCGAGGACCTGGAGCAGGCAGGTTTCAAAATGGAGGGGGTCGAGGTCTACGTGCTGCCCGTCAAGGGCACGGAACACAACGTGGCGATGTTCGTCCTCGATGCTTCCAAAGGGTTCGATTTCAGCCGGTCTGGCAGCAGCGACCCCTTCAAAGACTTCCTCGAAGTAGTCTCCCAAGCTGAAGCGCAGGGCATCAACCGGGCGGCGGTGGCGTACTATAACGAGGAAGGCCGGCAGCTGCTGGCGGCCACCCTGCCTACCGATGCCGCCATCGCCTACGCTCAGGGCAAGCTGACCGACGAGCAGCTCATGGAAAAGGTGAACGTAGGAACGGACGACCTGACCGCTTTCATCGGCGAGATACAGAAGCAGTTGAAATAAGGAGAGGCAAGAGAGAAAGTGCCGCGAACGATACTGATATTAGCCATATTAATAGTGCTTCTCGTGCCGTTTTTGAGCGCCTGCGAATCCGGCGAAGTGCAGCAGCTCATTCGCTGGGCCAAGCTCTGGGCGATAGTAAATGATATCACCGATGCCGACGGCAATCCGAACTACGGCGCCGTCACGCGGTTCGCGGTGGGGGAGGCATTCGGGCTGGGCACCACCGGCGACGAAGAAGGCGACGCCGCCATCGACTGCGCCCGCATTTTAAATAATATCCGGCAGGCGGAGGACGCCGCCGACGAGGGGTGGGACTCGCTCTACTCCGGCGAGAATATCCAGGCGGACGTCCTGCCCCACTTCGACAAAGCCATCGACCTGCGCCCGGAGGACTGGTCTTATCATAACGGGCGGGCCATCGCCAACCTGGAGGACATCTGGAACGCCGACGGGCTCAGGGTGGCCCGTGATGACATGGACAGAGCGAGCGCCCTCGCCAGGAAAAGCGGCAAGCCGGAAGAGTATTTAAGAATGCTCCACAACCGGGAACAGGGCATGGCCAGGCTCGTAGCGCTGAGGAACGAAAGGCACGCCTTCGTCTGTAAAGATATTTACGAGGTGCAGTCCCGCACCTACGACGAGCTTTACAAGCTCACCGGCGATAACGATTACCTGCTGCTGAAACAGCAGGCGGATACCAACCTGGAACTGGGCTATTACAGCCAAAGAATAACACCCGCCTGACGGCTGACCCCGCCTTGAACCTAGATATCCCGTTACTTTTTACGCGATAGGTCCGTAAAGTCCATCACCAGTTGTGGTTTGAACCCCTTGTCCTTCTCGAAGTAAGGCTCCCTTGTCGGGGGGGAGCCGTCCGGGGTGGGGAGCATCATCTCCAGCTGAATGATAGGGCGGTCGACACGGGTTATCTCCAGCGGGCAATGGACGAGGCCCGGCGGCAGGGAGACAATGGTCGGCCGGGTAAAGACGTATTTTACCATCTCTTCACCCATATAAAGCACGACTTCGGCCTCGAATTCCTCGGGGTCGTTCGGGTTGCCGCTGTACCAGCACAAAAACTCCTGGAAATTGTGGGTATGAGGCGGATTATCCCCTTTAAACGGCTTCCTTACGAACTGATGGCCCACGGTAAAGTTATAGTTCAGCACCTGCTGGTTGGCCATAATCCCATCGAAAATAACGCTCCTGTCCGACTTCAGGCGCATCTGGATATGGGGCGGATTAATAATGTACTTATCGTATTTGCTTCCAGCCATCTTTTTCTCCATAAAACCGTTTTTCTACCGGACAAATGATAGTCGATTTATCTCCGGATTGTCAAAGAAAGGGGCCGGACAACGCGATTGACGCGATTGTAACCTTTTTGTGACGTTCCTGCGGTAGCCTGTGATAAAGGTGTGACACCGGTTATCTACAATACGTACAAATACGGCGAACAAAGCGTTTGTAAAAAACGTAATAAATGTACGGTTCCGTCATTACGGCGGGAAAAGACAAAATTGACGGGGGAGAGAGCCATGCTAAGCATCATAAAGTGCAAGGGGTGCAAGCGCTGCGGGGGCGACCTGGTCCTGGACCGTGACGCCGAGGGGACTTACATATCCTGCCTGCAATGCAGCGCTATCTACGTCAAGGGCCCGGTGCCGATTATCCCGAAAGCCAAGCCCAGGCTCAACAAACTGTATGCCCGGTAAAGTCCGGCACTAGCTATCTTTATCCAGTTTGGCTTCGTTCTCTCTGAGCCAGCGTTTTATCTCGTCGAGGGCGGGCGGGGCGATATAAAAGACCTGGATATCCGCCGGAAACTGGACCTGATGGTTCTCCCGCATCAGCAGCAGGCCGATTTCGTTCTCTTTTAACGTTTCGTCAATCTTCCGCGCAATGTATTCGTTACGCTTTTTACCGGCCTCAAGATAGGACTCATATACTCTGGACATAACCCGGGGATTCTGCAAACCGATAATCAGGCAACGGCTCCAGTCCATGAACTCCGTCAAGATATCGTTATCCTCGACGGGCTCCAGCTGCGCCTGCTTTTCCAGGCAATCCCCCACGATTTTCCGGCTTTTTTCACTGAGGTCGGCGATGACTTTCAGTCCCTCTTCGCCGGAGGCGGCGACCAGCTCATGATAGACGCGGTTGACCTCGCCGAGCTTCAACGCCAGCTCCGCCACCTGTTTTTCCACCTGCTCCCAGTATTTGTTAAATTTCTGGAGGTAGTCTTCCGGAAGGTCCTTGCCGCCGTAGACCAGCGGAATGAAATAGAGTTTCCTGCCCTTTTTAAAGCTTTCTACCGGGGGTTTTTCTATCTTGCCCAGCTCCTCAGCCATAAAGCCATCTCCAACTTGATTTATAATGCCTAGCGCAGCTCTTTAGCGCAATCCTGGCAGACGACGAGGACCGGCACAAACCGGGTGACGATCCTCATCTCGGCGAGGGGCTTCTGCTTCTCACAGCGGCGGCACAGAAAAGTTATTTCGCGGGGTTCCGGTTTATGCCCTTTAGCGGCGGCTCCGGTCGATTTTCCTCCCATAAACACTCCTTTGATAATATACTTATCGTCGTGGTGAAAGCGGCGCGGTCTGCGAAGCAGTTACCACGGAGTCGGTAATTGCCCGACCGCCCTCAATAACATTATCGCTGCTGATAACGCAATTATTCAAGCGGGCACCTGCCCCGACGCGGACATTATCCCAGAGGACCACTTTTTCCAGGCGGGCGCCCTGCTCCAGAAGACAGCCCCGCCCCACAGACACCGGCCCTTTAAGGTTGACCCCGGGACTTATACGGCAGGCATCACCAATGACTACGGGCGGCGTAATGACCGCCGAGGGGTGGACAACTACATCCTCGCCGCGGCGTACGCCGTCCCCGCCAGAGATGAGCGGGCTGCTTACCTTCCCAAGCAGGAGGTCGAAATTCAGGGAGAGATATTGTTCCAGGGTGCCCAT
>CAYXOZ010000159.1:0-3849 GCA_964467135.1 uncultured Dehalococcoidaceae bacterium | reverse complement strand
ATGGCGCGCCGGAGCTCGCTCTGGTAGTCCGTGGACATGCCGATGCCCTGCGGGCTGTAGATAATCGGCGATTTTATCCAGCTGAACAGCTCGTACGTGTCCGGCGACTGGTGCCAGCCGACCATGATGATTTTGCCCCGGTTGTTTTTTAGCACCTCGCCCACGAGCTTTACACCCGGCGGATGGCCGATCACCTCTATGGCCACGTCGACGCCCCTCCCCTCCGTTATCTTCATCACCTCGGCGGCCACGTTGACCTTATCGGGATTCAGCGTTCTGGTGGCGCCCAGTTCCCTGGCGAGCTTTAGTCGGCTGTCGTCCAGGTCCGCCACGATGTATTCCCGGATTTTAGGATGCGCCACCCCGGCGATAATCCCCAGTCCCATGAAACCACACCCTACCTGGAAAACGTAATCGCCAAGCTCGGGGGTGGTCGTCCGGGCGATAGAGACCAGGCTCATCAGGGGTTCCCCCAGGGCGTATTCGAAGGGAATTCCGTCCGGAATCTTCTCGATGATGGACCCATGCCCCCGGGCGAGACGGTCGGCCGGCTCGCAGGTTACATATTCCGCGTAGCAGCCGTCGGCAAAGTACCCGGTGATGCGGTCGCCCACTTTAAAGCCCCTCACGTTCCTGCCCACTTCCACCACCGTTCCCGCCGGCTCGTGCCCCGCCCGCCTCGGGAAAGGATTACGCTTTTTCATCTCCTCGCTGAACGAGTCCACGTAGGCCGGCATATCGCTCGAGCACACTCCACAGGCCTCGATTTTTACCAGCATTTCATCTTCACTGATTCGCGGCATGGGGACTTCCCTGATTTCGAATTTCCTGGGAGCCACGATGAACGCAACTTTCATGACCGGGATTCCTCCTCTAGACTGTAAATAGTACGACTGCCTGATTTTACTCCCTCCCAACCAAATTTATCAATGATATGCCCGCATTTTACGCAATTTGACAAAGAATAGGAAAGTAGAATACCATACTTTTGATACTCTGCGTGGTGTTTTATAGTGTGTAGGTCGGTTAAATCCAATTATTTACACAGCGACTCGATTTGCCCGTGACGAAAAGGAGCGAAGATGATAGAAAAAGAAAAGCTGGTGGGCGTAGTCGGGAAGGGCGGCGTCAGCTATGAAAAAGCGGTACTGGACGAATACTCCGGGGACATAAGCTTCGTTAATAATATCCGGCCGGTCTGTGTGGTAAGGCCGAAAAATACCGATGAGGTGCAGAAAATCGTCAAGCTCGCCAACGAGACGATGACACCGCTGGTGCCTGTGAGCTCCGGCCCGCCCCATTTCCGCGGGGACACCGTCCCCGGCATCGGCGGGGCAGTCATCGTGGACCTGAGCCGGATGAAAAAGATCATCAATGTCGACCGCGCGCGCCGGGTGGCGATGGTCGAGCCGGGCGTTACCTTCGGTGAGCTTATCACCGCGGCGGCCAAAGAGGGCATCCGACTCAACCTGCCGCTCCTGCCGAGGCAGTCCAAGACAGTTATCGGCAGCCTGCTGGAGCGGGAGCCGGTGGTCATGCCCAAGTACCAGTGGGATATCTGCGACCCGCTTGCCTGCGTCGAAGTAATTTTCGGGAGCGGCGACGGGTTCCGGACGGGGCAGGCGGCCGGCCCCGGCACCGTCGAGGAGCAGTGGGCGGTGGGGGGCGTGCAAAAAGCGCCGTACGGGCCGGGCGTGGCTTCCTGGCACCGGCTTATCCAGGGGGCGCAGGGGACGATGGGCATCGTGACATGGGCTTCCATGAGGTGTGAGCTGCTCCCCTCTATCGAAGAACCGTTCGTGGTCGGTTCCGCCAGCCTGGACACGCTGCTCGAGCTGGCTTCCTGGCTCATCCGGCTCCGCATGGTCAACGAGTGTTTTATCCTTAACAATACCAACCTGGCGGCGATCTTCGCCAAAAAATGGCCGGCTGACTACCAAAGCCTTAAAGCCTCTCTGCCCGCCTGGAACCTTTTTTACACCGTCGCCGGCTACGAGTATTTCCCCGGGGAAAGGGTAAGCTCTCACATTAACGACATCAGTAAAATAACGCAGCGACTCGGCGTGGAATCGGTCAAGGCCGCCGGCGGCGTCTCGGCGAACGAGATACTTAAAACCGTCCAGCAGCCCTGCGCCGAGCCTTACTGGAAGCTCCGCTATAAGGGCGCCTGCGAGGACGTCTTCTTCCTGACCATCAACGACAAACTGGAAAGCCAGATGGCGGCGATGAACGATGCCGCGGAAAAGGCGGGTTATCCCGTCGCGGACATGGGCGTTTACGTCCAGCCCATCGCGCAGGGCATCGGTGTCCACTGCGAGTTCAATCTTTTCTACAGCCCGGAGAACGCGGCGGAGGCGAAAAAAGTCAAGGGGCTGTCCGGCGCCGCCGTTAAAAGCTTGCTGGCGCAGGGCGCGTTTTTCTCGCGGCCCTACGGCGAGAACACCGGGATGATTATCAACCGGGACGCGGCGTCCGCGGCCGTCTTGTCTAAGCTCAAGAAAATTTTCGACCCTAACGGTGTAATGAACCCGGGGAAGGTGGGGTTTTAAATCCCCTGACTACTTACTATTCACAAGGAGGCAGTCATGAGTCTGGAACAATATAAAGGCGATATGGAAATGTGCTGCCGGTGTTCGGCGTGCAAGTTCATCCCCATGCAAAAGATAAAAGGGTCTGACTTTTCCTATGTATGTCCGAGCATCTCGAGATACAATTTCCACTCCTACTCGGGCGGGGGCAGGGTAAACATCGGGGCGGCGATGCTCAAGAATGGGTTCAACTACACGGACAAGCTCCTCCATATCGTCTACAACTGCCAGATGTGCGGCGCCTGCGATACTTCCTGCAAATACGCCATGGATATGGAAGTGCTCGCGCCGATAAATGAGTTCAGGATCAAGTGCGTCGCGGAGGGCAAGACCAACCCCGCCCTCGAGAAAGTAATCGGCGGATTACGTAAGACGGGTGCGATGGTGCCGGTCAAGGGCAAGCGCGGCGACTGGGCAGTCGATCTGAACGTTAAGAACGCCCTCAAAGAAAAGGTCGATGTCCTGTACCACGTCGGCTGCCTGACCTCCTATGACAAAGACATGTGGAAGCTCGCTAAAGCTGTCGTGAAGATATTACAGAAGGCGGGCGTTAATTTCGGCATCGCCGGGGACGCCGAGACCTGCTGCGGCGGTCGCGCTTACCAGATGGGCTATCAAGACGACTTCCTGGCGCAGGCAAAAAAGAACATGGCGATGATAAAGAAAGCCGGTATCAAAACTCTTGTCACCAGCTGCGCCGACGGCTACCAGGCTTTCAAGGTGCTCTATGATAAGTTCGACCTCAAGGGCGACCTGGAAGTCCTGCATATCACGGAATACATCGCCAGGCTGATAAAGTCCGGCAAGCTAAAGCTCAATAAGAAAGTTAATCTCACAGTCACCTACCACGACCCGTGCTACCTCGGGCGGTTGGGCGAGCCCTGGATACACTGGAAAGGCACCAAGGTGCCGGGCGACCGGTTCGTCTTCGACCCGCCCAAGGAGTACCGGCGGGGCACAAAAGGCGTTTATGAGCCGCCGCGCGATGTCCTGAAAGCCATACCGGGCGTAAAACTCACGGAAATGACCCGCATCAAAGAATACTCGTGGTGCTGCGGGGCCGGCGGCGGCGTTAACGACTCCAATCCCGACTTCGCGAAATGGACCGCGAAAAAGAGGATCGACGAAGCTGTGTCCACCGGCGCCGAGGCGCTCGTTAGCGCCTGTCCCTGGTGCGAAAAGACCTTCAACGCCGCCCTCAAGGAAAGCGGCGCCGACCTGAAAGTCTACGATATCGTCGAGCTCGTGGCAAAGGCAATCT
>CAYXOZ010000158.1:2396-3900 GCA_964467135.1 uncultured Dehalococcoidaceae bacterium | reverse complement strand
AAGTCCCCTTCGACCGTGGCGGCGGCGACTTTAAACGCTTTGGCGGCGTCCCCCTTTATCTGCGGCTGCTGGAAGCAGAGGTTGGGCGAGTCCGGGTGAATCTGGATGGCGTCTTTGGCCAGGGATTCCTCCGGTGTCAGCATGACTTTCAGTTTTTCGTAGGTGACCTTGACCGCGGCCGCGGCGGCACGGGCCTGCTCTCTCGTCTCGGCGGCGACGATGGCTACCGGGTCGCCGTAAGCCCTGACTTTATCTTCGCATAGTACGGGCTGGTCCGGCTTGATGACGCGTATGCGGTTCGTGCCTTTGATGTCTTCCGCCGTCATCACGCCGACGACGCCCGGCATCTTTTTCGCCGCGGTGGCGTCGATGGACTTAATGATGGCGTGGAACTCGGTGCTGTGGACGGCGGCGATTTCCAGCATGTTGTCCATCTTGTAGTCACCGCCGAACTTGGCCAGTCCGCAGGCTTTAATCATGGAAGAGGGGCGGGGGTGCGATTCCCCTATCATCTTCTTTTTATTGAGGCTGGCGCGGACTTTCGCCGGGGTGGTCTCTTTGCGCAGGAACTTCCCTGCCAGCTTGACCGCGTCGATGATTTTTACGTAGCCGGTGCAGCGGCAGAGGTTTCTTGCCAGGGCTTTTTTAATGGCCGCTAAGTCCGGATTCGGGTTCTGGTCGAGCAGGGCTTTGGTGGCCATAATCATGCCCGGCGTGCAGTAGCCGCACTGGATGGCGCCGCTGAGCACGTAGGCTTCCTGTATCAAATGCGGGTTTTCCGGCGTGCCCAGTCCTTCGACGGTAATGACCTCCGCCCCGTCTAGGTCGGCGACCTTTCTCAGGCAGGAGCGGGTCGCTTTCCCGTCGACGATGACCGTGCAGGCGCCGCACTGCCCTTTGCGGTCGCAGGACTGCTTGGTGCCGGTCAGCCCGAGTTGCTCGCGCAGCAGGTCGAGCAGCACCAGCTCCGGCCCGGCTTCGGCTTTCCGTTTGACACCGTTCACGGTTAAAGTCACGTTTTTCACTTCATTGCCCCTTTCATGTTTGATATTTAGAATGTGTGTGAATGACTTGTATTAGCGCAGATGGTACATTTTTCCTTAAAATATCATTTACAGGCTCGTTTGTCAACCAATCGCATTCAGTGGGATTTTACCACGCCGGCTTTATAACGTTCCAGTCCCCGGTGCAGCAGCTCGATGATGCCCCGCGCTTTTTTCCGGTACTCTTCTCCCCCGCCCCCCAGCGCCTGGACGAAAGACTCTTCTGTTATCGTTTCCGCTTCTTTAATCGTCCTGCCTTTTATCAGCGAGCAGAGAATTTCCACGACCACGTTGGCGGTGGGGTCGCAGGTGCATAAATATTTGACGTCATTGATGACCCCATCACATACACAAATATAGATATGCATGTAGGCGTGGCTGACGTGCGAGCAGATGCGTATCTTCTCCCCGACCGTGTCCAGGAAAATGGAGGGATTTTCCAGTTCGCCGGTATGCTCGAA
>CAYXOZ010000158.1:0-2296 GCA_964467135.1 uncultured Dehalococcoidaceae bacterium | reverse complement strand
TGTAGCGTGTCGAGGAAAATCCGGCATTCCTCTGTTGTGTTATAGAAATAGAGCGAGATGCGGTAGGTCATCCGGTGCTCGGACGGTAGTTTGGGCCGCATCCACCCCTCCCCGTATTTATAGTTCAAATAGGAATGGACGCAAAAGACCCCGTCCCTTATCATGATGTTGTTCCGTTCGCTGAGCTCTTCGGCGATGCCCACCGCGTTAGGCCGCCTCACCTCGAAGGTTAATATTCCGCCCCGCTGGCTGGCGTCTTTGGGTCCGAGTATCCGGAACCAGCCGCTATCGCCGTATTTATTGAGGAGCTGCTCTGTGAGGTAGCTGTTCAGATGGTTAATGCGCTGCGTTATTTTCTTCATCCCGATTTCTTTAAGGTATTGCGCGGCGGTGCCGGACGCTATCTGCCCCGGGTAGTTCTGGACGCCCACCTCGAAGCGTTCCGGCGGCTCCAGCAGCGCATAAGCGTTATAGGTGGTGTCCCCCACCGTGCCGCCCCCCAGCAGGCAGGGCGCGATGGCGTCTTCGGGGTCGTCTTTCTCGTGCAGGGCGCTGCCCAGGAGCTCCTCTTTGCCGTACAGGACCCCCACCCCCCTCGGCCCGCACATCTTGTGGATGGAAAAAGCCAGGAAATCGACGTCCAGCTCCTGCACGTCTATCGTGCGGTGGGCGACCGTCTGCGCCGCGTCGAGCAGCACCTTCGCCCCGCGGGCATGCGCCAGCCGGATGATTTCCCCGGCCGGTATGGTCGCGCCGGTCAGGTTTGATGTGTAAGCCATGCTGACCAGTTTGACTCTATGGCTCTCCAGCTTGCGTTTGTAATCGGCGAGGCTAAAGTCGTCGTTCTCGTCCGCGTCAACGTGCGCGACCTTTATCTGGCCTTTGTTCTGGAGTCGCAGCCAGGGAAGCAGGTTGGAGTTGTGCTCTTTATCGGTGAGCAGGACGGTGTCCCCCGGCTGGAATTTGTACCCGAGCGCCACGATGTTGATGGCGTGGCTGGTGTTCTGGGTGAAGATGATTTCTTTTTCCGTTCTGGCGTTGATAAACTCCTGGATTATCCGGCGGGAGCCTTGGATGCCTTTCTCTTCGTTTCCTTCTATGCGGTCGTTAACTTCCTGCGAGAACCAGTGCCGACTCCTGGCGCCGCCGCAGCCGGGAAAGCCGTTGTAGTAGTCGTTTATGGCTTGAATGACCTGCCGCGGGACCAGTGTCGTGCAGGCGTTATCGAAGTAGATGGGGGGCTTGCCGTTGCGCCGGTTTTGCAGCGATGGGAAGTCCGCGCGGATTTTCTCGACCCATCTTTCGCTGTCCATTGTTTTCAATATATGATATTAACGAAGGTAATACAACCCGCGCCCTGCCCCTTTTCCACTCGTTACAGCCGTGCCGACTGCCCGCCGTCTTCGATGAAGACCTGTCCTGTTATATAGCTGGAGGCGTCCGATGCCAGCAGCACCGCCAGCCCTTTGAGCTCGCTGGCTTCCGCGATGCGCCCCATGGGGATTTCGTCGGCGCAGTATTTTTTAATGTACTCCTCCATCATCGCCCTTTGCGCCGGGTCAGGCCTGGGCCCCGGGTTGTTGCGGCCGAGCTCGGATTTATGCATCCCGGGGGCGATGCAGTTGACCCGGATATTGTCTTTGGCGTATTCCATGGCGGCTATATTGGTGAGGAG
Organism: uncultured Dehalococcoidaceae bacterium; assembly: GCA_964467135.1. Classification (GTDB taxonomy): domain Bacteria; phylum Chloroflexota; class Dehalococcoidia; order Dehalococcoidales; family RBG-16-60-22; genus JBFYTX01. The sequence goes on along the minus strand of CAYXOZ010000158.1, from coordinate 621 downwards.
GATGACCCCCGCCTTGGCAGCGCCGTAAGCGGCAGGCCCGACCTCCGGGACTTCTGCCCGCAGACCGGCGATGGAGGATATATTGATGATGGAGCCTCTTTTGTTCTTGACCATGGCCGCCAGGACGTATTTAAGCCCCAGGAACACCCCTCTTAAATTGGTCTCGATGACGGCGTCCCATTCCTCGGTGGGCGTTTCATGGATGGGACGCGGCGGCCGGGCGATGCCGGCGTTATTGAAAAAGATATCGATTTTCCCGAGCTTTTGTACAGTTTCATCGACCATCCGTTTGACCTCGTCTTCCTTGGTCACGTCCGCTTTGACGGCGATGGCGCGGTGCTTGTATTTGCCCAGCAGCTTTACCGTCTCCGCCAGTTTGGCTTCGTCGCGGCCGTTGCAGGCGACGTCGGCGCCGAACTCCGCCATCGCTTCGGCAAACGCCCGCCCCAGGCCGCGGCTGGCCCCGGTAATCAACGCTACCCTGCCTGTCAGGTCGAAAATACCCCTGTCAGCCATATTTACCTCCGGAATTTCTTATTGCACCTATTCTATCATGACAGTCCGGGGAAATCACCCTGAACGGTGTTTAAATAGGTGGGGACGTTGGTAGCGCATACGGGA